>NZ_CDWTMG010000286.1:0-5406 GCF_977945845.1 Frankia sp. CcMO1 | reverse complement strand
AGCTAGCCGTCCGCTACGAAGCAACAGTCACCATCGCCGCGATCAACGAATGGCTGCCCCGATAAACTTCCCAAACAGGCCCTAGGGGCCGGGGGATCTGCTCCGCCGCGGGCTCTCCGCGTGGCGGCCGTTGGTGGCAGCATGAGAGGGACGCCGGGACGCCCAGCGCCCGGACGGACGTACAGGAGCGCTCATGGATGCTTCAGGCACACCCACCCACCCGGCGGGCCCGGCGGCGACGCCCTACGGCGCGCCGACCACGCCGCCGCGGCCACGCCGGTCCCGTTTCACAGTGCGTGACGTCGCCGCGGCGAAGAACCGGGGCGAGAAGTGGTCGATGCTGACCGCGTACGACGCCACCACCGCCGCCGTCTTCGACGAGGCGGAGATCCCCGTCCTGCTGGTCGGGGACTCAGCCGCCAACGTCGTCTACGGCTACGACACGACCGTGCCGATCACCGTCGACGAGCTGCTGCCGCTGGTCCGGGCGGTGGTCCGCGGAGCACCGCACGCGATGGTCGTCGCCGATCTGCCCTTCGGGTCGTACCAGGGGGGGCCGGCCGAGGCGCTGGCGAACGCTACCCGCTTCCTCAAGGAGGGCGGGGCGCACGCGGTGAAGCTCGAGGGCGGTTCCCGGGTGGTCCGGGCGGTGGACGCCCTGGTCGGCGCCGGCATCCCCGTTATCGGGCATCTGGGGCTGACCCCGCAGAGCATCCACACTATCGGGGGCTACCGGGTCCAAGGCCGCGACGAGGCCGGCGAGGTCCTGCTGGCCGACGCGCTGGCGCTCGAGGCGGCCGGCGCGTTCGCGGTCGTGCTCGAGGTGGTTCCCGCCGATCTGGCCACCCGGGTGACGAAGGAGTTGCGCATCCCCACCGTGGGCATCGGAGCCGGCTCGGGATGCGATGCCCAGGTGCTGGTCTGGCAGGACATGGCCGGGCTGAGCGACGGCCGCGCGCCGCGGTTCGTCAAGCGGTACGCGGATCTGCGCACGATTCTCGCGGACGCCGCCCGGGCCTACCGCGCGGACGTCCGGGACGGCAGGTACCCGACAATCGAGCACAGCTACTGATCAGCCATCCGGCCGGTGGTGCCGGCGGCGGCGCTGTCACTCCGGCCCATCGCCGGTCCGGGCCAGCGCCGCCGCGAGCACGGACCCCGCCTCGACCAGGGACGGGCCGTACCAGGTCAGCAGGCGGCCGGACACGCAGACCGCGGGCGCGCTGAAGGTCTCGGGTCCGTCCGACGGGCTGAAGGGGTACGGCTCATCGGGCAGGACCACCAGGTCATGGGGCGGGACGGCCGCGGGATCGATCCGAGGGTAGCGGTCCGGCGAGTCCGCCAGCACGTTGTCGACCCCCAGCCGGCGCAGCACGTCGCCGGTGAAGGTGTCCCGGCCGACCGCCATCCACGGCCGGCGCCAGATCGGCACCAACGCCCGCCGCCGCGGCCCGGCGGCCGGCACGGCCCAGGCCTGCCGGGCGGCGTCGAGCCAGCCGGGACGAGCCAGCCCGCAGGCCAGGCGCAGCATCCGGTCCAGGCTCACCAGAGCCTGATCGACCGTGGTAGGGGCGGTGACCCACACGGCGAGCCCGGCCCGGCGCAGCGCGGCGAGGTCGGGTTCCCGGTTCTCCTCGGCGTTCGCGCAGACCAGGTCCGGAGCCAGGGAGACGATGGTGTCGAGGTCGGGGTTCTTTGTCCCCCGGACCCGGGCGACGGCCAGCCCCGCGGGATGGCTGCACCAGTCGGTGGCACCCACCAGCAGACCGGGCGCGGTAACGGCGATCGACTCGGTGAGGCTGGGAACGAGCGAGACGATCCGTTCCACCCGCGCCGGAATCGCCACCGGGTGGCCCAGATCGTCCCGGAGGGCCGTCCCCGCCTCTCGTTCCCGCCCGTTCGCCACCGTGGCCACGTCCGAACGGGCCACGTCCGGAGAGGCCACGTCCGGACGCCGCTCAGACATCGGTGACCCGCAGGCCGGCGTGTGACTTGTACCGACGATTGACCGAGATCAAGTTTGCGGTCAACGCCTCGACCTGACCGGCGTTGCGCAACGTGCCGGCGTAGATGCCCCGCATGCCGGGAATGCGCTCGGCGAGCGCGGCCACCAGATCGGTGGCGGCCCGATCGTCGCCGAGGACCAGGACATCAGTGTCGATCTTCGCGACCGCGTCATCGGCCAGCAGCACCGCAGAGACGTGGTGGAAGGCCGCCACGATGGTGCTGTCCGGCAGGACGGCGGCCGCCTGCTGCGCGGCGCTGCCCTCGGGCACCGCGAGCGCGAAGGCACCCCCCTTGTCGAAGCCGAGGGGGTTGACGCAATCGATCACGATCTTCCCGGCCAACGGCTCCCGCAAGGCGGCCAGGGTCTGGCGATGGCCATCCCAGGGAACCGCGATGATGACGATATCCGCGCGCTCGGCGACCGTGGCGTTGTCCGCGCCTTCGATACGCAGGCCGGGACGCGCGAGCGCGGCCGCGGCCTGCTGGCCGCGTTCGGTCGAGCGGGACCCGATCAGCACGAGATGGCCGGCGGCGGCGAACCGCAGACCGAGGCCCCCGCCCTGCGGACCCGAGCCGCCGAGGATACCGATGATCAGCGCGGGGACATCCGGCCGGACGCGGTCAGTCGAAGCCACCCTGCCATCCTGCCCGATCCGGGCTTTGGCCGCCCGGCTGCGTGACACCCGTGAAAGCGTTCCCAGAACGGTGGGAACCAACCCGTTCACCCTCCGACATGACGATGCATGACAAGTCCACCCCCTTGCGGACAGCTCCTGGCAATGAGGGACTATGCAGAGACAACGGGACAGCTACGTGCCCGATTTTTCCGAGCTCGCCCCCCCGTGGGGAGATCCGGATCGACCGGGTCCATACACGTCGCCACCGGCAGAGGAGCAACCCACGTGACTGACAGCTACAGCTCTTGGACCGCGACACTTGGTGAGAGAGTAGACACGAAAAGCGAACCTGCCGGTACTTCCAGGAACCCCGCGCGCGCATTGGTCTCAGATGGGCCGTACCGTTCCGTTTCACACACATCGAGCAGATCTTCGGAGTCAGGCGAGAGAGGTCGAGCAATGGCGGACGTGTCGGTTCGCTTCGCGATGACGAACGACAGCGAAGTGGTGCTGAACCTGTCGCTGCCGCAGGCACTGCGCCTGATGGAAGCGATCGCCCGCAAGGTGGGCGAAACCCTGGCCGAGCGCAGCACGCAGACGGTCGGCGGTGTCGGCGGCGTTCCCGCCTCGGCTCCCTCCAACGGGATGCCCAGCCTGGGGCCGTACACCCCATCCTGAGCGTGTCCACGTGCCGCGCCGGTCCACGCGTCCCCAAGCGGTGGCGTCGCGCCGCTTGGCGCGTTCTCCCGCGGACAGTCCCGGGTGGACATTCGCCCGGGACGCCGACCGTCGCTCAGAACCGGGGCGGTGCCCCGGCGAAACTCACGGATCCGTCATGCACGGATCCGTCCTCGGGTCCCCAGGTCCGGGAGTGGTGACCGATCGAGCCCAGGGTCGAGCCCAAGGCGCGTGGGTGTGAGGCCGCGTACACTTCGCGAAGCCGGTCCACCGTCACCAGGGTGTAGATCTGAGTGGTGCTGACCGAGGCGTGTCCCAGCAGCTCCTGCACCACCCGGACGTCGGCGCCGCCGTCGAGCAGGTGGGTGGCGACGGAATGGCGCAGCACGTGGGGTGAGACCCCCTCCACACCCGCCGCGAGCGCCGCCGTACGCAGCACCGACCACGCGCTCTGCCGGGACAGGCGGTTACCGCGGCGGGACAGGAAGACCGCGGGCCCCGAGCGGGGGGCGGCCAGCATCGGCCGCCCCACCCGCAGGTAGTCGGCCACCGCGGCGATGGCGCACCGACCGAGCGGGACGATCCGGTCACGTCCGCCCTTGCCGTGCAGGCGGACGGAGGCGGCCTCCAGATCGAGATCGTCGACGTCGAGACCGACGGCCTCCGAGATCCGGGCCCCGGTGCCGTAGAGAAGCTCCAGCAACGCGGTCGCGCGCAGACGGCGGACGGCCTCGGCCGGTTCCACCGGCGGCGGTCCCCCGGGCGGCGGCGGGGATCCCGACGGGGGCGCACCCGCGGCCGCGGCGAGGACGGCCACCACCTGGTCGATGCTCAGGGCCTTCGGTAGCCGCCGGGGAGGCGTCGGCGGTCGAACCGGCCGGGACACGTCCTCGGGGACGTCACCCTCGTCGGCCGCGAAGCGGTGCAGCGACCGGACGGCGACCAGCATCCTCGCGACCGACGCCGCGGCAAGCGGCGGGTGCGTGTCGTCACCGGTGCGCAGCACGGCGGCGAATCCGGCAACCTCCGCCTCACCGACCGCGCCCAACAAGGACAGACCGCATGCGGAGAGATGATCACAATAGCGGCGCAGGTCGCGACGGTAGGCGAGCACCGAGTTGTGCGCGAGTCCGCGTTCGCCCTCCAGATGGTGGAGATAGCGATCGATGACGCCGGCGGGCGTGCCACGCAGCTGGGACCCGGCTCGATGATCCGCAGGCCGGGACAGGTCGTCCGGCCCGGGCCGAGGCGCCGACGGACGATGATCCGAGGACCCGCCGACGCCGGATGCCGAGGCCGCGGGGGCACAGCCGGAATACCCGGTCGCCGTCGGTGACTCCCATCATCGAACTGATAGTAGGACCTGCCCCCCGTTCTCCGTTGGCGCCTATCCACATACCGCGTTTCCGCGGCTATCCTGGCGACTTGTGCAGGCGGACAACGGGTCGTCACGGTACGCCGCACGGCTGGGGGTCGCTATCGCCATGCTCGTCATCCTCACGGGCGCGGGCTGCGGCGGCGACCAGCACGAGCCATCCGGGGCCGCGGTCCCGACCCGCCCCGGTTCCCAGAACCCGGGCACGGCCGTCTCCGGCGGCCCTTCCTTCCCCGGTTCGGTCCCCGGTTCGGTCGACGACACGCCCGCGGCCGCTACTCGCACGGTCGAGGGCTACTTTCACGAGATCAACGAGGCCGCGCGGGCCGGTCGGGTCGCGGTTATCGCGCCGAGGGCGCTCGGTGGCTGCCAGCCCTGCGCCCTCGACGTCGGGGTGACCCGCTCACTCCAGCAGCGGGGGCTGCGCGCGGACGGGCCGGCCTATCAGCTGAGCGACGTGCTCGCCCGGCCGCGGGTCGGGCTCGTCACCGAGGTGGACTTCACCGTGCGAACCCGGGCGGTGGGGCTGCTGGACCCAGCGGGCCGGCGGGTCTCCGACGCCCCGGGCGTGCCGACCCGGGTCGGCACGGCCGAACTGTCGCTCACCGACCACGGCTGGCGTATCCAGACCCTGCGCTACGCCCCGGCCCGGGCATGACCACCGGCCCGGGGACCACCGCCGCCCGCACGACCACCGCCGGCCGGCGCCGCGCGTTCCCGCGCCCGGCG
>NZ_CDWTMG010000285.1:0-5436 GCF_977945845.1 Frankia sp. CcMO1 | reverse complement strand
GCCTGGCCACGGGTTTCGGGAATGCTCAACACGACCTGAACGGAAACAGGGGGCCGAAAGGTGGTGCCCGGCCCGGGCCTGATCCGCGACTTGCGGGCCTGATCCGCCCATACCGCCCCGGTCGGCGGGAGGCCGCCGTCAGTCAACCCTTGCGGAGTGAGTACTCACTCCGTACTGTGGATCGCATGCCAGAGACCTCACCGACCCCGCCCCGACGCCGGGCCCCGGTCATGGACCCCGACCAGCGCCGCGCCATGATCGTCACCGCGGCCCTCCCCCTCGTCATCGAGTACGGCACCTCGGTCACCACCGCGAAGATCGCCCGCGCGGCGGGCATCGGGGAAGGCACGATCTTCCGCGTCTTCGCGGACAAGGAGGCCCTGCTGGCGGCCTGCCTGACCGAGGCGCTGCGACCCGACGACACCGCCACCCACCTGGCGGCGATCCCGCTCGACCAGCCGCTCCCGGCCCGCCTCACCGAGGCGGCCGAGGTGCTGCGCGGCCACATGGCCCGGCTGGGCGCCGTCGCCGGAGCCCTCGCGGCCACCGGCCGGCTGGAACGCCGGATGCCCGCCACGGCGGGGAGAGCCCGTTCCGACGACCGATCGGCCGAGCCGCCGTCCCCTGCCCTTTCCCCGGCCCCGGCCTCAGCCCCAGCATCGGCCCCGCCGGCCGTCCCACCAGCCGTCTCACCGGCCGTCCCACCGGCCGTCCCGGACCGCGAGGCGGGACTCGCCGCGCTGCGGACGGCCCTGGCCGCGCTGTTCGAGCCCGAGCGCGAGGCGCTGCGGCTGCCGCCGGAGCGCCTCGCGGGCGCCTTCGCGCTGCTGCTGATGCCCGCCGGCCGGGCAGACGCCCCCGAGCTGCTGACCACCGGGGAACTGGTGGACCTGTTCCTGCACGGCGCGCTCTCGACCGCCGGGCCGAATCCGTGAACGGGCCCGCGCACGGCGGTGGATCCGCTCCCCCCGGCGGCGAGGCCTACGCCGAGCTGACGCCGCGGCGGCGGACCCTGGTGACCGTCGCGCTGCTCCTGACGCACGACGTCCCGGTCCGCACCCCCAGGCTCCGATGGGTAGCGAGCCCGGTCCCCGCCTCAGGCGGGCACAGCAACGGTCAGGCCTTCCTGGGCGGCGGCGGTCGACAGGCGCTTGTCGTAGCTGACGAAGACCAATGACGGCGCATCGAGCCGGAGCGCCGTCGCGAGATGCAGGGCATCCAGCGAACGCAGCAACGGATCCGTCAAGGCCGCGGCGGAGACCATGATCGGCTGGTCGATGGGCACGAGCGTGATCCGCGACAGGACGTCAGGGATACGGGGAAGAGCGGCGGGGTCGCTGCAGCGCAACGCTCGGGTCACTTCGAGCATCGCAAACGCAGACGACACCGCGACGCCTGGCCGCACGGCAAGCCAGGAGCGCAGCGCACGCGTCTCACTCTCCGGATGGGTCAACTTCACCAATGCACTGGAATCCAGATAATTCAAGAAGATTCCCCGCGTAGCTCCGCCACCACGTCCGCGGAGTCACGGCCATCCCAGCTGCCCGTGGACGTCGGTTCGGGGAGATCAGCCAGGCTCGCGGTGGAGAGGGTAACGCGCCCCTCGGCAACGAGTTGGTCCAGGTAGTCACTGCCCGTCTGCGTCAGTTCGGGCACCAGCCTCGCCCACGGTCGTCCGTTGCGAGTGATGATGATCGATTCTCCCGCGTGCGCACGGTCAACCCAGGTACCCACGGCATGGCTGAGATCCCGCAGGCTCACCACAGTCATGCCTCAAGTCTAACAAGTGTTAGACACCCGCTGGCCCGTCGATTCCAGGATCAGCGGGAGCACCGTCCCCGGACGGCATCGCGCCCCATCGCTCGGCGTGGACCGCGTCGGCGAGGGGACGCCGTCGGGCCCAGCCGTGGCGTTCGAGGTCGGGAACGTGCTCGAGGTGGGTCACCGGCCCGAGGCAGAGCCACGCCACGGGCCGGATGTAGGCGGGGATGGCGAGCAGGTCACGAACGAACGGCTCCCGGTAGAATGACACCCAGCCCACCCCGAGACCCTCGGCGGTCGCGGCGAGCCACAGGTTCTCGATCGCCAGGCACACCGAGTACAGGCCGGCGTCGGCGATGGCGTGCCGACCCAGCACCGCCGGCCCGCCGCGGTGCGGATCGTAGGTCACGACCAGCGACAACGACGACTCCAGGATGCCGTCGATCCTGATCCGGGCGAACCGGGCGGCACGCTCACCGGTCAGGGTCGCGGCGAAGACGGCGCGCTCGCGGTGCACGTGGGTGTGGAAGTCCCGCCGGGACCGCTCGTCGGTGACGAGGATGAAGTCCCAGGGCTGGCTAAGGCCGACGCTCGGCGCGGCGTGAGCTGCCCCGAGCACCCGGTCGAGCACGTCGGCGGGGATCGGCCCGCCGGTGAACTGGCCGCGCACGTCGCGCCGCCGGTGCAGGACATCGTAGAGGTTCGTGGGGTGGAGGTTCGTGGGGTAGCTGTCGGTAGGCATGGCAGGCTCCCGCTGTCCGGCCGCCCGCACGACGACGGGCGGCGTCGATGCGGGGCCGGTCTTCGGACTTCCGGATCAACGCCGGCCGTCCGCCTTCCCGGGCCCGAAGACCCAGTGGCTGCGCGGCGCGCATGGACGGCGACTTCCCGGTTACCGCGGCGGGCCCGTGCCGGACCTTCACCGGCTTCCCGATTCTCCCCGGTCCCCCGGGGCACCCCGCGCATGACGCCATTGGGGACGATACAGGATAAATCGACACATCAAGGTGGCGGCGATCCGTCAGCCGGTGAATTTGGGGGACCTGAGCACGGTCTACGGTCCCTGAACCGTGCCTTACTCCCCACAACTCGGCCGCCACGCGATCAAGTGGATCCGGGAACTGCTCGCCGCGCAGGGCCGCGCTGGCGCCGCCGCGAGCCGTCCCTCACCAGGCGAAGTGTCGGCACCGGCCGGTCGACCTCGCCGCGTGCATCGGCCCCACCCTGGCATCGGCCCCGTGCGGTCAGTCCCGGGTGACGTCGTCGATGGTGGCCGCGATGGCCGCGCGGCGAAGCCACAGGTCCAGCTGGTCGGTGTCGACGCAGGCGAGAATCCGCTCGCGGACCGCGCCAGGCACCGGCACGCCGCGGCTCTCCAGCACCAGCAGCACCGACCTCGCCTCGCCACGGGCCTCGCCGAGAGCCTCGCCACGGGCCTCAGCGCGGGCGTCGATCTCGTTGTATCGCTCGTTGTGGTAACGCCGGCCGAGGGTCGTCGTCCTGAGAAAGGCCTCCCATCGGGCCCGGGCTGCCTCGGGCAACCGACCCACTGTCACGTCATCATAAAAGATCTTCTTGTCTGGTTCCAACACGTCCAGCGCCGCCAGCAGCGCCGGGAACATTACGTCGATCTTGACATCGTCGAGATGGCAGATCGCCGCGAGCAGCACCGGCGCCGGGCGGGCCGCCGCCAGCTCCGCGTCAGCGACCAGGGGCACGTCGGCAGCAGTAAAGAACCGGGGGTACAGCCGCACGCCGCTGCGGGTGTCCCCGGCGATCTGGTCGCGATACCAGCGGGCGGACGTTGGGGTCGTACAGGCGCGCGTGGTCGAAGGCGGGGGCGTCGTCGCCGAGGAGCTCGGTCTGCACCCAGTCGGACAGGGACGGGTCGAGCCGGAGCAGCTCGAGCGGCGTCTCGTGGGCGGAGGTGGGCATACCGCCACGATGCCCGATGGGTCCGACAGGTCTGGCTCGCAACCTGCACACCAGCGCCGTAAGGCGAGATGTCCACCTTCGTACCCGGGAGCAGGCCCAGCGCCTCGCGGATGAACTTGGGCAGCACGATCCGACCTACGTGATCGACAACAGCTTCCGTGGGAGAACGATACCAGTTTGATCCCATAGCCGTGAGCGTCGCCAACCGCCGCACGATACTCCTCCAGTGGGGGTGCACGATCGACGGCTGCGACGACTGGGTACCGACACCGGTCGAGTGCGCCCAGCCCTCTAGATTTCTGCGAGAGGTACCGCTTCCTGGGGATATTGGAGGGCACGGGCAATGGCGACCGTGGCGCGTGACCGGCTGGCGAGGATGCTGCGCGGCGACGCGGAGACCACGTTCAGCGTGGGACTGACAGCGAGTAGGGATGACCTGAGCCTCGAAGTCGAGGGCGTCCGGCCCGTGGCCTTTCCAGTCCGGCCCGAGCAGGCCCGCGAGCTGCTCGGCCTCGGCCAGCCCGCCCGGTTCGGCCGCGGCGAGGAGACGCTGACCGACCCGGGCGTCCGCGACACCTGGGAGATCCCGAAGCACCTCGTCCACGCCCAGTGGGACGACAAGGCACTCGACGTTCTTCTGACGACGGCAAAAGACGAGCTGGGCCTGCCGATCGCCGCCGAGCTGACGGCCGACCTCCATGCGCTCCTGGTGTACGAGCCGGGCCAGTTCTTCCGCGCCCATCAGGACAGCGAGAAGGACTACGCGATGATCGGCACTCTGGTGGTGGTACTACCCTCCAGCCACACCGGCGGCGAGCTCGTGGTGCGCCACCTCGACGAGAAGATGGTCTACCGGGGCTCGAAGACGGACCTGTCACTGGTCGCCTTTTACGCCGACTGCCGGCACGAGGTCACCGCGGTGCGGTCGGGGTACCGGATCGCGCTCACCTACAACCTCCTGCTGCGCGGGGACACCGCCCTGCCGGAGGGCGACGAGGGAGCAACCGCCGAGCTGGCCGGCTTCCTTCGCGAGCACTTCGGCACGCCCGTGGCCAGCCGCTACGGCAGAGGCGCCGCCGACCCACCGAACCGGCTCGTCTACCTCCTCGACCACGAGTACACCCCGCGCGCGCTGGGCTGGAGTGGGCTGAAGGGCGCCGACGCCGCTCGCGTGTCCCTGCTGCGGGCCGCGGCCGAACGGGCGGGGTACGAAACCGTGCTCGCGCTCGCCGATGTCAAGACGACGCACAACGCCTACGAGGCGGATGAAGACCTCGGGCACCGAGGAGGACGGTACTGGGACGACTACGACGAGGACGACTACGACGAGGGCGAGGACTCCGACGACTCGGGCGAGGACGACGTCGAGTACCAGGTCGAGGAGCTGCTTGTCTCCGAGGTCACGCTCACGCACTGGACCGGCCCGGAGGGCACCCGGCTGGAAGAGGCCTCGCTGGACGTGAGCGAGGACGAGGTGTGCGCGTCCACCGGATCCGACGACCTCGAGCCCTACTCCTCGGAGTACGAGGGCTACATGGGCAACTGGGGCAACACGCTCGACCGCTGGTACCACCGGGCGGCGGTCGTCGTGTGGCCCCGCGAGCAGGCCTTCGCGAACCGCGCCGAGACCTCGCCGGCCTAGGCTCTTGACGAGCTCGCCGGAACGATCGCCGCCAACCGCCGGCCCGACGCCAACCGCCAGCCCGACGCCAGCGAACGGTGCCCGCACCGCCGACCCCC
>NZ_CDWTMG010000284.1:0-5575 GCF_977945845.1 Frankia sp. CcMO1 | reverse complement strand
TTTTTTTTCCAGCAGAAGACTGCATACGAGATTGCCTCTTGTCTCGTGGGCTCGGAGATGTGTATAAGAGACAGAGCCACTGCCGTGCGCGAACACCACGACACCGGTCGGCCGCTCCGGCACCCTCAGGTGGCCCTGCAGGCACACCTTCCCCGCCCGCACCTCCACCTCGCCGTCCACCACCGGTGGATCACCCGCCGTGCCCTTCGGGGCCGGCGCGGTCCCGCCCGGTGCAGATCCGGACCCCGCCCGCGCCAAGCAGGCCAGGACATCCTCGTCCGTCGTTTGCGTGAAATCGCCGTAGAACTGGCCGACGGCATGGAACCGCGGCGGGGTGTCCAGAGCCACGTACTCGTCGGCGGCACCGGCAAGGCGCTCGACCCACCGGGACGGCGCCACCGGCACCGCCAGCACCACGCGAGCCGCGCCCCGCGCCCGCGCCACCTGGCAGGCGGCCCGGGCCGTCGACCCCGTGGCGATCCCGTCGTCGACCACCACCGCCGTGCGACCGGCCAGCGCAACCGGCACCCGGTCGCCCCGGAACCGCCGGGCCCGGCGATCGAGCTCCGCCTGCTCCGCCTTCTCGATGAGCGCCAGCTCGTCTTCGGTGACCCCGGCACGTACGACCACGTCGTCGTCCAGGACCCGCACACCGCCCTCGCCGAGCGCCCCCATGGCGACCTCCGGCTGGAAGGGCACACCGAGCTTGCGCACCAGGATCACGTCCAACGGCGCGTGCAGCGCCGAGGCCACCTCGAAGGCCACCGGCACGCCGCCACGGGGCAGTCCCAGCACCACCGCCGGCTCCCGCCGCAGATGGGCGAGGCGCTCCCCGAGACGACGCCCTGCCGTCACACGATCAGCGAAAACCATAGCGAACTCCCTCCGCGACCAAGCGCGGGCCGGCCGGCCCGCGGAGCCCCATCAGGCGGGACTCCGGGCGATGTGCTCGACATCCGCGTCCGAACCGGGGAAGAACAGGTGGTCCTGCGGGACGTCGTGGGGATCGTCGTCCCAGTGGATCACATAGGGCGGCCCGCCCTCAGACCCGTGGACCTCGACGATGGTGGCGTGACGCTCCCGCTCACCGATCTTGTGGCCCCGGATGGCGAGCCTGTCACCGACCTCTGCCTTCATGGCCGACCTCCATTGTCCTCGTCATCTTGCAGTCGGACGAACCCCGTCGCGGTGTTCGTGATCATGGCGCCACCATCCCCGACTTGAGCGATGCCCGGCAGGGCCGAAGGTCCCACCACATCGGGCCCCACGGCGCTGCCCCTGCGCTGTCCAGGCCGCCACCGAGACAAGCGCCGACCTGCTCGTCGTCGGCTCCCACGGCCTCGGCACCTTCACGGGCCTGCGGCTGGGATCGGTCAGCCTCCAGTGCGTCACCCACGCCCGCCACCAGCTCCGCATGGCGCTGACCGCCCTGTCGATCTGCCTCGACGTCGCCTTCGTCGTGGGCACGCTCGTCTACACGGCCACCATCCGGCGCACCTTCGACGACACACTGGCCGACACCAACCGCACCAGGGACCGGCGAGGTGATCGTCGACCGGGCGTCGTTCCGCAACGGCGGCCTCACCCTCGGCCAACCCGTCCGCATCCTCACCAGGCAGGGCCCCGAGCGGTCACCGTCGTCGGCACCGTCCGCTACGGGTCGGCCGACCGCCCGCCCGGCGCGACAGCTCACCCGTGGGCACCCGTGTGGTCGTGGAGGTGCCGCCGCTGACCACGCCCGTGGGCCGGGCGACCTCGGATGACGCCGCCGCGCGTTGAGGACGAAGGTCCCTGCCGCCGGCACCGGTCACGGCCCATCGTGGACGCACCGCCACAACCTCGATCCGAGGAGCACCGCCATGCGCGCACGCGACGCCATCCGCCAACCGCCGGTCACCGTCCGGCCCGACGACTCCCTGGCCGACGTGGCCCGGATCATGAACGAGCACGCCGTGGGATCGGTCCTCGTGCTCGACGGCGACGAGCTCGTGGGCATCGCCACCGATCGCGACATCGTCGTCCGGGGCCTGGGCCGCGGCCACGCACCCGAGAGCCGCATCGACGGCGTCATGAGCATGGACCTCACCACGCTGCCCGCGGATGCCGACCTGCTGCAGGCCGTACAGGTCCTCGCCGCCCACCCCTTCCGTCGCCTCCCCCTCGTGGACCGCGGCACCGTCGTCGGGCTGCTCTCGGTCGACGACCTGACCCTCGACCTGGTGGGCAGCCTCGCCGGGCTGCTGCGCCCGGTGACGGGCCAAGTCCTCTACGGACACGCCGAAGCCGACGTGCCGGCGGTCCCGTGACCGACTTCCGACGCGCCGACCACCCTCCGACCGGGCGACACCGGGCCCGCTGTGCCATCGACGGGCCAACCCACCGGCCGGGACACGCGGCCATGACACGATTACCGGAAGGCGCTGCAACCGACTCCGGCGCGCCGAGCGGATGCCCGTGTGCCGGCACGGGCCTCCGACACCTCCGGCCCGACGAGCGCGTGATCGACCGCATCCACCAGGTCTCGCCGAACCTGACCGCGGCGAGAGAGGCGGCCGCGTCGCCCGAGCTCGACCGGACGATCGGACGGGCGTCGGACGAGCAGTCGGCAGGCATCCGGGGTCACCGGCCGCCACCGCGGGCCGACCCGTCCTCCGAGTCTGCAGCGGGTGCGCCGCCAGCCAGGACGGCCCCCGCGGTCCCCCGGGACTGACGACCTGCGACGGCGAACGGTGACCGGCGGGTCGCCGGGCGCCTCGCAGTGCTCGACCCCGCCGCCTCCGCCCTCAGCCCCTTCCGCTGCGCGTGCCCAGATACGTGGTGATGATCACCATCAGGGCGAAGATCGCCATCATCACGACGGCTGCTGCTGGCCAGTTCATTCCGGCCTCCTTTCCTGGTGCTGCCTGACGACGCCACGATCCCCCGCGCCCACGACGGCTGGCCAGGGCCGAAGGTCCCGCAACGGTCCCGTAGCGGAGCGCACCGAAGGGTCAGAGGACCCCACCGGCGAAGGGACCGGACGGGGTCCGACTCCGAAACGGTCACGTCCCGCTCCCGGAGCCAGCGCGGGCGGTGCCTCGCCCGACTGGCGTGGCCGACGCACCTGCACGCCACCGTCTTCGGCACCGTCGGCGAGCACGCCATCGACCCTGGTGCGCCGGACTGCTCCCGGCGGTCGACCTCGCCGCCCACCCGTCCGCTGACGCGTCGGCGGTGACCTTGGACCCTGGTCGGGCCGAGCCGCCCGGCTCACCCTGCATCGCAGGACCGGAAACGAGGTAGGCCCATGGGACGCATCGTCGTCGGCTACGACGGCTCGAAGGGCTCGGAAGAGGCTCTGCAGTGGGCTGCGGCGGAGGCCGAGTTTGCGCCACGCCCCACTGGAGCTCGTCGGCTGCTGGCAGGTCCCCATCTTCGGCTCGTCGTCTTCGAGTCCATGTACGGCCACGCCCGCCAGATCGCCAAGCGCATCGCCGGGGGAATGCACGGCGATGACGGCGAGGGCGCCACCGGTCTCGCCGCCGCCTCCGACACCCGGATGGACAGGCCGCCGCTGTTCACCGGCCGGGCCTCCCGCCCGATCGACCGGCACCCGCGACGGGACCGTCGCCGAGGCCACCGTCGTGTGCATCCGCCTGAACCCGACCGCCTGACCCCGACCCCACGCGTGAAGGAACTGATCGTGAAACATCGCCCACAAGGCCGCCTACCGCCACGTCGCCGCCGTCTCGGCGACCACGTGGCCCCGCGCTGGCGGGGCCGCCGCGGCGAGCGCGCCGAGGTCACCTACGCCGAGCAGTGACGTCGACGTCGTGCTCGACGCCGGCGCGCACGTGGTCGTAGGCGCCGGGCCCGAACTGGCGGCCGAGGACGGTGGCCCGCCCCTTCGAGCGCACCCAGGTGGTGGTGGTTCTGCCGGTGGGTCACGCCGGGCAGGCGTCGAGCGGGACGACGGCGAGCCGGCCCCCTGTCACCCTCGCCGGACGTGGCCGCTGCGGTGGTTGACCATGGCCGGGTCCACGGCGGTCGGCCCCGGATGCGGCGGGGCGGCAACCGTGGGGGGTGGTCCCCGGTGGTGGTGCCCGGGTGCGTGAGCCTCGTCGTCGGCGGGCCGGGGCTCGGTCTCCTCGATGGGCGCGGGTTCGGTCCCGGGGGCGGCGAGGGTGTCGCGGATGGCGAGGGCGAGTCGCCGTAGCCGCTGCCGCCGCGCCTCGTCGCCGAGCACCGCGCGGGCAAGGAGTCCGGCGCCCGCCACCGCCGTCGCAGCCTTCGTAGCTCGTCGGACCACGCTGTCACCTCCGTCGTCGGCGCAAGGTTGGGGTCTGCGTCGAGCGTGGTCCCCCGAGGTGTTGGGTGATAGGGCCGATGGTCCCGAACCCGACCCGGGACTGTGGTGGTGAGAGGACACCCACTCGATCCCCTAGCGCCACCTCGCGCCTACCGCGCATGTGCCGTAGCGGGCTACGGCCGCGCTCGTGGCCTTCGGCCCGTCCCTCGCTCCAGGCCCGTCGCCGGGGCTTCCCACCGAGACCGGCCACCGCCGCCACCATCGAGGCGGCCTGCTCGGCGGCGGTCTTCCGCGGCGCCAGCAGCACCTGAGGTGCGGGTGACCTTCGATGCGGGACGTTCGGCCCTGCCGGCCGGCGACGAGGAGGCGCAGACTCGGGCGGAGAGCCGGGTCGTGGCCCGGCGGCCAGACGTTGGAGGACGCGTATGACGCTGCATCTGCGGGAGCCGGTCGCGGGGATCGCCCGACTCGAGCCCGTCTTCGTGGATCCGGGCGAGACGCTGCGAGCGGCCGCGAACCTGCTGTGGCTCGAATCGATCGGTGTGGTCGTGGTAGGCGACGCCCACCACCCGCTCGGGGTTCTCTCGGAGCGGGACATCGTGACCCAACTCGGTCAGGGGGCGGACCCCGACACCGCGACGGTGGGCGAGGCTATGACGAAGAACCTGATCGCCGTCCGTCCCGACGATCCCGTGCTCGACGCAGCGTCGATCATCCTCGACGACCTGATCCGCCACGTTCCGGTCGTCGACGATGGGGGTGTCGTACAGGGGATGGTGTCGATCCGGGACGTGATGCGCCCGCTCCTGCTCGACGCCCTGGGCGGTTAGGCCCCAAAGGCGTGTCGGGCCGGCAGGCGATGACTCCAGGACCCCGTCCGCCGGCGGCACCCGGCGGCGGCGACCCGGTGTCGACTCTCGAAGTCGACCCGAGGGAGTTCATGACCTCCGGGCCCGCCCACGGCGGCGATCCTGCTTCACGATGGTCGGTGACCACGACCGGGAGCAGCGGCGGCCCGGTGTCAGGGCTGACCGCCGCGTCGGGTGTCGGTGTCGGTTCCGGGACGCGGCGCCGGGCGCGACGGCGGTCTCGGTCGCGGGGACGCCGGGGAGTTCCGGTCCGGTACCGACACGGCCCTCGCAGCGATCGACGGCGGACGTACGGCCGTCCGTCCGCCGGCACGCCCGCGGCCCGGAACGAGAGCTGGCACGGATTTCAGGCCGGCAACGGTCTGCCGGTAGAACACCGGGGATGCCTCGCACCCCGTTGGCCTCGCTCGCTCTCAGG
>NZ_CDWTMG010000283.1:0-5659 GCF_977945845.1 Frankia sp. CcMO1 | reverse complement strand
GGCTACCCCACCGGCCGCGACAGCCGGACGCCGGGTGGATATCCGGATCCGCGGGGCGACCTTGACCGCGAGTCGGACACGCACCGCCGGAGCCGACGCGACGCCGAGTACGGCTACGGTGCGGACCCGCTGGGCATGGACGCCTCCGCTCCACCCCCGCCATCCATCGACCGGGTCACCCAGAGCCGGGGCGGCAACCCGCGGCACAGCGGCACCCGCGGCGGCCACGTCGACTCCCGTGACGCGGTCCTCGACGACCCACGGGCCGGCGCCGGGCGTGGCGCCGGCTGGGATCGGGACCGCGCGCCGACGGGCAGCACCGTCTGGGAAGCCATCGTCGAGGCGGAGCGCGAGTACTACGACAGCGGCGACGACCACCGGGTCCCGTTCCCGACCTTCTACCCTCGTCGGGTCTTCGCCCTGGCCGGCTCTCAGATGCTCGTGGGGCGGCGCAGCGAGTCCCGTGGCATCCATCCGGACATCGACCTGTCCGGAGCGCCGGAGGACCCGGGAATCTCCCGCAGCCACGCCCTGTTCGAGCTGCTGCCCGACGGCGGTTACGCAGTCCGCGACCCGGGATCCACCAACGGCACCCGGCTGAACGACGAACCGGACCCCATCGAGCCCGGCCAGCCCGTTCCGCTTCGTGACGGGGACCGGGTCTACCTGGGCGCCTGGACGCGCATCACATTGCGCGCCCGCTGATCTACCGGGTCGCCTGCCGCCGTCCGGGGCGGCAGGCGGCCTGCCGATCAGATCAGTCAACTGATCGTCACGGCGTCAACGCTGATCAACCTGGTGAGACCTGGTCGGTCGGCTCAGGCCAGATGCCAGCGCTGGCCCTCTGGAGTGTCCTCCACGATCAGGCCGGCGGCTGCCAGTCTCGAGCGGATGGCGTCGGCTTCCGCATAGTCCCGCCGGGCCCGGGCCGCGGACCGCAGATCCAGCACGACCTGCATCGCGCCGTCCAGCGCCGGCCTGAACTCGGCACCTGCGGTAGGCCACTGCTCATGCGGGTCGAGACCGAAGATGTTCAGCATCCGCCGGGTCACGTCCACCCACCCGGCCAACTCCCGGCTGTGAGCCTTCGACAGCACCTGGTGTCCCTGACTCACCGCGCCGAACAGGGCCGCCAGCGCACGCCCGACGGCGAGATCGTCGTCCATAGCGGTGGTGAAATCGGACCAGGCCCGCCGCGGGGTGAGCCTCGGCTCACCACCCAGCCCGGGAACTGGCACCGGCCGAGCACCGGCCACCGTCGGCCGCGTCCCGGCCTTCCCCGCCGTCCCTGCGGTCGACGACGAGACGACCTCGTCGGCTGCCAGTGCCGCCGCCTCCCCGGGCCCGCCGAGGATGTCCAACGCGTTGCGGACGAAGGTCTCCACCCGGTCGTGGGCCGCGGTGGATTCCGCCAGCGCCTCGGCGCTGTAGTCGAGCGTGGACCGGTAGTGCGCGGAAAGCAGATGATAACGCAGAACCTGCGGACGGACCTCGTCGAGGGCGTCGGCCACCAGGACGGAATTTCCCAACGACTTCGACATCTTCGTCCCGCCGGTCGTCAGCAGGCCGACGTGCATCCAGTAGCGCGCCATCTCGCCACCACCGAGCTCGCCACCACCGGGGCCGGGCGAATCGGCCGAAGCCGCGTTCGACACCGGGCGGGCCGTGGCGGCGCAGACCGTCTGGGCACGTTCGTTCTCGTGGTGCGGGAAAATCAGGTCGAGTCCGCCGCCGTGGATGTCGAAGACCGGGCCGAGGTATTTTCCGGCCATCGCAGAGCATTCCAGATGCCAGCCCGGCCGGCCGTCACCCCAGGGGGACGACCAAAACGGTTCGCCGGGCCTGGCTGCCTTCCACAACGCGAAGTCGCGGGGGTCAGCCTTGCCGGGCTCGGCCTCCACGGACGGTTGCATCGCGTCGGGTCGCTGGTGCGACATCGCTCCGTAGTCGACGAACGCACCCACCCGGAACCAGACCGAACCGCCGCTGGCGTACGCGTATCCCCTCTCCACGAGGGCCGACACCAGCGCGATCATCTCGGGGATGTGACCGGTGGCACGCGGCTGGATCGTCGGGGGCAGGATCCCGAGAGTGCGGTAGGCGTCGTCGAACGCACGGGTCTGCCGGGTGGCGAGCTCCCAGACCGAGGTGCCGTCCCGATCCGCGTTGATGATGATTTTGTCGTCGATGTCGGTGACGTTCTGCACAAAGGTCACCGAGTGGCCGGACTGCACCAGCCACCGGCGCAGCAGATCGAAGGGCAGCGCCGTGCGGATGTGGCCCACATGCGGGGCCGCCTGCACGGTGGGCCCACACACGTAGACGCCCACGTGACCGGGGCGTAGCGGCTCGAATGGCCGCACACGCCGCCTGCGCGTGTCGTGGAGGTGGAGACCCATCTGTCAAGGGTACGGCCCCGCTCGACCGACGGGACCCAAGGGGAGGGTCAGCCGACCGTCAGTACCCGGTCGGCCACGACCCGGACGACCACCCTGGCCTCATCCGGATCATCCCACCGGTACACGTCTCCGGTGTACTTCACCGACAGCCGGTCGATCAGTTCCCGGCCGCCATCCTCGGTCAGGGTAGCGGTCCCGCGGACCTCGATGTAACCGTAGGGATCGCCCTGGTCGAGGAACATCAGTCCGACCCGCGGATCCCTTGCGATGTCGCGTTCCTTCGCGCGCCCCCGCACCGTGGACAGCAGCAGTTCGTCCTCGTCGCGGTCCACCCACAGCACCGTCATCCGCGGCGAGCCGTCGGGCTGGATCGTCGCCAGAACGACGTAGGTCCGGGCGTCGGCAAGGGCCCTCACCAACTCTGGAAGGCGGTCAGCCATCAGACTCCTCGGGGAGGGGCCAGGGTCGGCTCACCCTCTCATCTCCGCGCCGGCACGCGGTCAGTCAATGACAAAACGGCATATCACCGGTGACAGGCCCGCCGTCAGGCGCGGACGACGAGCGCGGTCGCGATGGCGGCCAAGCCTTCGCCCCGCCCAGTGAGGCCGAGTCCGTCGGTGGTGGTGGCCGACAGGCTCACCGAGGCGCCCAAGGCCACGGACATCGCCTTCTGCGCCTCCTCGCGACGCCCGGCCATCCTGGGCCGATTCCCGATGACCTGGACCGAGACGTTGCCGATCGCCCAACCGGCGGCACCGAGAAGCCGCGCCGTCTCGGCCAGCAGGACCGCGCCCGACGCACCCGCGTACTCCGGTCGGTCCGTGCCGAAAACTCGACCCAGATCACCGAGGCACGAGGCGGTGAGAAGTGCGTCACAAGCCGCGTGTGCGGCGACGTCCCCGTCGGAGTGCCCGGCGAGCCCGGTCTCCCCCGGCCATTCCAGGCAGGCCACCCAGCACGGCCGGCCGGCGGCGAACGGATGCACATCGACCCCGACGCCGACCCGGGGCAGGATCACCGTGTTCACCAAACTGGACGCGGGAGCCTGCCGGCTGGTAAGCGCGGCATCCACGACGGGCTCGTCCCGCCGCGGGCCGCCGGTCATCCGCCACTCCAGGCGTCCGTGGACCGGGCGCCCGCGAACTGGGGCTCCGCGGGCCGGGCGTCGTCCGCGGGGTCGCAGCGGACGAGTAGCGCCTCGGCGAGCACGAGATCCGCCGGTCGAGTCACCTTGAATGCCTCCTGCGCGCCGGGAATGGTCGTCACCGGCACTCCCAGAGCCTCCACCAGTCCCGCATCGTCGGTCACGGCGATGTCCTCGAGCGCATACGCGGCGCTCAGCACGTCGCGACGGAATCCCTGCGGGGTCTGCACGGCTCGCAAGCCGTCCCGCGGCGGGGTACGCACCACCCGCCCGTCGGCGTCCACCTCCTTGACCGTGTCGGCTAGCGGCACGACGGGAATCACCGCGGGATGCCCGTCGAGCACCGCCGCCGCCACCGCGTCGACCAGCTCGGGGGGCGTCAGCGGCCGGGCGGCGTCGTGGACCAGTACCACGGAGACGTCGTCGTCCACGGCCCGCAGGGCGCGGCGGACCGAATCCACCCGCTCGGCGCCGCCGGCGATCACATGCACGCCCCCGCCGAGCAACTGGGCCACGGCATCGACCAGCGTCGGTGGCGCCGCGACAACGATCTGCGTCACTAGCCTGGAGCGGCGCAACGATTCCACCGTACGCACCAGCATGGGCCTGCCACCGAGGGCTCGCAGCGTCTTGGGAGTACCTCCCCCCAGCCGCTCACCCCGGCCGGCAGCCGGCACGATCGCCGCCACCCGGGGGCTCGCCACCGGCAACCGGTGACCTTCGCCCACCACAGGACCTCCCGTGTGCCATCCGCCACGAGGGCATGGCCGATCCAGCCGGCTCGGCGCGAGCCGCCGGTGGGCGCAACACCGCCCACCACCGTCTCGACGCCACTCAGCCGGAACCTGAGTCGGCAACGCGCTCGGGACGGCGGTCTCCCGGAAAGAGAATGCCTTTCCTGATTATCATGCCGTGCCGAATAGATCGCCTGTCGGCCGGACGAATTACGCCTGCGCCAACAAGCCCACGATCATCCGGCGAGAACCTCGTCGAGCATGGCCTCCGCCTTGTCCTCGTTGCTGCCCTCGGCGAGCGCAAGCTCGCTGACGAGGATTTGCCGGGCCTTGCTCAACATTCGCTTCTCGCCCGCGGAAAGACCGCGTTCGCGATCGCGTCGCCACAGGTCACGGACGACCTCGGCCACCTTGTTCACATCGCCGGAGGCGAGCTTCTCAAGATTTGCCTTGTACCGTCGCGACCAGTTGGTGGGCTCCTCGGTGTGCGGGGCACGGAGCACCTCGAACACCCGTTCCAGCCCGTCCTGCCCGACGACGTCACGCACCCCGACCATGCCGACATTGTCGGCCGGAACTCGGACAGTCAGATCGCCCTGAGCGACCTTCAGCACGAGATAGAGTTTTTCCTCGCCCTTGATGACGCGAGTTTCAATCGCGTCAATCAGAGCAGCACCATGATGCGGGTAAACAACGGTCTCGCCGACTTGGAACGCCATGTGTCACGTGCCCCTTCCGCCTCTACCAGCGTAACACGCACGCATCGCCGCAGGTCAGACGTACGCTGCAGGTACCAAGACCAGCAACGCCAAGGTGAGGGCCCCGGCGCCGCCTTCCGGCCACCCGCTCCGGAGGACGGGCATCCAGGGGCACAGATCCGCCCACCCACCCGCCAGATCGCCGCGCACCGACATCGAAGATGCCTACCAGGTAAAACGGGTGACGACCCGGCGGATGTTGGCTACACGTTGAGCGCGGCCGCGCGGCGAACCTGGCGCGGGGGCCGGCCCGTCCGCCCGCCGGCACGGCGTCCCGGCCTGGCCGGGACGCCGTGCCGGACCCGGGCCCACCCGACCCGGTCCCGCCGCGACGCATCCCGACGCACCAGCACCCATCGCGCCACATCACCATGTAACGGTCGTCTCGACCATGCAACGGTCATCCCGCCATGAAACGGGCTATCGCCATGGAACGGACGGCGCCCGCCGGGTCGCCCGACAGGTCGTGACTCCCCCCACGCCGTGATGCTGCCCACGTCCGGGGCCGCTCGGACCAACCGCCCAGGCCAGCCGGCCCGGCTACGGCGCCGGAATCCGGCCCGAGCGTGCTCCTGGGCCAGATCCACGGGTTTCGTACCGCCCACAGCCTCCGCACGTGATGCC
>NZ_CDWTMG010000282.1:0-5682 GCF_977945845.1 Frankia sp. CcMO1 | reverse complement strand
GGCATGTCCAGCCGGCGAGCCTCGGCCGCGGCCGCGGCCGCGGCCGCGCCTGCGAGGGTCACGGCGGCGTCAGGGTCGTCGAGGCGGCGCAGCACGTCGGCGAGGGCCAGCCGGTTGAGCACGATGTGGGGGCGCGCGCCCATAGTGGCCCTGCATATAGCCAACGAAGAAGACCGTCGGTGTTCCGACCGCCCCTGAGTACGCGGCGTAGGGCTTCAGGTGGTTGGCGAGAACCTCCGCTGCCGCAGCGTCGCCGAATGCCTCGACCAGGTCGATCAGCAGCATCAGTATCCCGCCCCAGCGGAGATCGACGACCGGGCCGTCGAGCATCTGGCGCAGCTGCTCGTAGTATGCCTTCGCTTCCTCGCGGCGGCCCTCGAGTTGGCGAGTGTTGGCGCGGAACACCGTGATCAGCGGCGACGGCGGGACTGCTTCCAGCATCGGCCAGAAGTCGTCCGGGAGTTCGGCGGCGTCCCCTCGCAGCATGGCCAGGTGGGCGGCGAAGGCGTAGCTCAGCCCGATCGCCTGCGCGTCTCCGGCCCGCGAGCCTAGCCGCTGGGCCTCGATGTTGGCCGACCGCGCGGCGGCGCACCCGCCTTCCAGCGCAGCTCGGGCCGCCACGCCGCGCAACCGATGCCAGCTCGCCAGCGGAAGGCCGCTGCGGTCAGCCAGCATCGCGACGGCGGCCATCGCCTCGTCCACGACGTCGAGGCGACCGAGCTGGTAGGCGGCCCTGATCCGCCACTGCTGCCCGAGTACGGCGGCCAGCGGCTGGCTAAGCCGATCGGCTTGCTCGACGGCGGTCGCGGCCAGCCGCAGCCGTTCCTCCACGTCGTCCGGACCGGCCAGCAACATCTCCCGGGCGCGGGCGGCATCCAGCAACGCCTGGGCGTCGCCGCTCGCCTGCGCGAGCTCCATCGCCTCGTCGACATACCGGTGGGCCGCCTCCGTGGATCCGACCTCGCCCAGGATCGTGGCGAGTTGTGACAGCACCTGTGCCCGCAATGCGGGCGGCTGCGGTGCGGCGAGCGCCGTCCGGCACAGCCGGGAGATCGCCTCGATGGCTTGCGGGAAGGTCACCCAACGCACCACCAGCGCCGCTGCGGCCACCAGGTCGTCCCTGCCTGCCCGCTGCGCTGCCGCAGCGGTTTGTTCGCATTGCCGGAGCGATTCGGTCAGCGCTCCGGCCAGGTAGTAGGCGCGCGCCAGCTCCAAGGTCGTCTGCGCGAGTTCCGCCTCACCGGTGCCAGCCTGCCGGAGCGCCGCTACCGCGGTGAGCAGGTGCGTGGCCGCCTCGTCGTAGGCCAAGGCCTGGACTGCCTCGACGGCGGCCTGCCTGGCCCACCGGGCTGCGCAGCGATGTGCGTGCTCGTGGCCGCCGGCGCGGCGCCAGTGACCGGCGACCTCGGCCGCGAGCCCGGGGACGGTGGACGATCGCACCTGCAGCGCGACGGCAGCCCGCCGCTGCGCCGCGCCACCTGCTCCGCGCGGGCGGCGGTGGAGGCCGCCGGGTCGAGCGCGGTGAGGTAGTCCCGGACAGCGGCTGCCGTCAGCGGTCGCAACGGCACGGCGTGGACGCTGTCCAGCCGGGACAGCTCACGCATGACGTCGCCGGCCTCGGCGCGCATCGTCGCGATCAGCAGCAGGTGGCTGTCGACGATCCCGCCGGCTACCTGCCGCACCAGCTCGACGGTGTTCGTGTCGGCCCAGTGCAGGTCCTCCAGCACGATCACCAGTGGTTCGGTGACGGCCGTCAGCACCGCATCGGCGGCCGCGGCCAGCGCGGCGAACCGCACGGCGGCCGCGCTCGCCGCGTCACCAGGTGCGCCACCAGGTACGTCGCCGCTCACCGCCCCCGCGAACAGATCGATGGCCCCGGCGATCCCCGCCGGCCGCCCGCCGCGGCGGGCGAGGGCGCGTAGCGCCTGCTGCCAGGGCCACAGTGGCGGAGCGGAACGGTCGGCGAGGCTGTAGCCGCGGCCGACCGGCACCGCCGAGGACCTCGCGTCCGCCCGCAGCGACTCCTCCACCAGCCGGGTCTTGCCGATCCCCGCCGGGCCGGTGACCAGCAGGACCCCGCCTCGACCCGCCGCCGCCGTCCGCGCCCGCGAACGCAGCAGCGTCAACTCCTCCTGCCGCCCGACGAACGGGCGGTCATCACCGCGCACCCCACCAAGGATGGGGCAACCCCGGCCACGTAGGTAGCCGGTTCCGTGCCGAAGTTCGGTACTGGTAATGAGGGACGGGGCCGGCCGGCGCGGGATCGTCGACCACGATCATCGGAACTCGACCGACGCAGGAGGCGCCCGATGGACCTCATCATCCAACCGATCTTCGGCATTCCCGACCCGCCCAGCACTGCGTGGGTGGACGACGTCCTGTCAGCCGTCCACGACGACGCTGGCGTCCTCGTCAGCCGGGCCATGTCGACGAGCGGGGACGACGGCGCGCCGGACGGGTTGATCACGCTCTGGCACGACGCCGGATCCGCGTCGGCCGGCCCCGCGGCTCCCCCGGTCGATGCCGGCGGCAGCGTCCGGCTGGGCGCCGTGCGCCGTTACACGGTGACCGGACACTTCGCCGGCGCCGCCACCGGTCCGGCCCTTTACCTGCGGCAGGCCAGCTTCGACGGGCCGCGTACCCCGCGGTGGACCGCGGCCTTCGACCGGGCGGGCACCGAGCGGATCTGGCCGGCCGTTCGCGATCTGCCCGGCATCGTCGCGACGCTGGTGGGCCGGGCGGACGACGGCGCCACCGTGATGTACCTGCTGGCCGAGACCGTCGAGGCGCTGGATGCGGCCACCGGGCGGGTCATGTCGACGTCGTTGCTGCCCGGCGAGGACCCGGCCCTGCTCACCGGCCCGGACCGGGTGGAGGTCCATCGCCTGATGCACGCCGTACTGCCCACCGCCGGGTCGTGACCGATCGGGTGGAGGGTGCCCGCAGCCGGGCCAGTTCGCCGGCGCGGCGGCGGTTTCTGGGTGGTGTTCGCACCCGGCCTGGGGGATGGCAGCACTCGTGAAACGCGGTGCCTGCGGCCTCGCGCCGACGGGGCCGAGCCGTGCATTGTCAGGCATATGAGGAAACGCTCGACTTTCGCACTTTTCCTTGATCGCTCGCCGCGAGAGAAGAAGTCAACTGATTACGCCCGTTGAGCTGGGTGGCATGTTTCTGGGGGTGGCACGGCCCGGTGTGGCGTGCGGGGAAACGAGCAGCTCGGGAGCCTGCTGGCGGGAGCATCGGCGCTTCCTATAACCGGCTCGAAAGCTGGACGCCGATGCTCCCGGATGTCACGATACCCGTCTCTCTAGCGACGCTGCTGGAGGGTTTCCGACCGTGTTTCACCGCACCGACGTTTCGAGTGTTCCGCGCCCTCGTCGTCGGGATGCTGGCCGCGACCGGCCGGCGGACGGTGCGCGGCATGCTCGTGGGGGCCGGGCTGTCACGGACCTTGCCGCACGACCGGGCGCACCGGTTCTTCGCCGCGGCCCGCTGGGACCCCAACCAGCTCGGTCTGGCACTCGCCCGTCTCGTCGTGCGACTGCTCGTCGCCCACAGCGCCCCGGTGCTGGTCGCGGTCGACGACACCCTGTTCACCAGGACAGGGAAAAAGGTGTGGGCCGCGGGCTGGTTCCACGACGGCTCCGCCCGAGACTCCCGCCAGATCGGCTTTGGGAACAACTGGGTGATCGTCGGGATCGTCGTGACCCTGCCGATGCTGGACCGGCCGGTGTGCCTACCAGTGCTGGCCCGTCTGGTCCGCAAGGACACCACCTCGGCGTCCCGGCTGTGGCTGGCCGCCCGCGCGGTCGAACAGCTCGCCGCTGTGCTACCCGGCCGCCGGATCCACGTCGTCGCGGACGCCGCCTACGCCGGTGACGAGCTGCGCACCCTGCCCAGCTCGGCGACCTGGACAACCCGACTCCGCAAGGACGCCGCCCTGTTCGCCCCCGCCCCGCCGCGGACCGGGAAACGCGGCCGGCCCCGCCTGAAAGGCGACCGGCTCGGCACGCTGACCCAGCTCGCCACCACCGAGACGTTCGTCCCAGTCACGGTCGTCCGCTACGGCCAGACCGTCACCGTCCACGTCGCCGCCGTGCGCTGCCTCTGGTACGGCGTCTTCGGCACCCGCCCGGTCACCGTGATCCTCGTCCGCGACAACGCCGGCCGTGCCGGCACCCACGACCTGGCACTCGTCACCACCGACACCCTCACCAGACCCGCCGACCTCGTCACCCGCTACGCCGCCCGCTGGTCGATCGAAGTCGCCATCGAAGACGCCAAACAGCTCATCGGCGTCGGCCAGGCCCGCAACCGGAAAGCCCACGCCGTCGAACGCACCGTGCCGTTCGGACTGGCCTGCCAAACCCTCGCGACCTGCTGGTACGCCACCGCCGGCCACCACCCCGACGACGCCACCGACCACCGCGACCGCGCACCCTGGTACACCACCAAGACCCGCCCCTCCACCGCTGACATCCTCGCCAAGCTCCGCCGCGTCCTCATCGCCGCCAAATATCAGGCCACACACCCCGAGCAGCCGACACCAGCAGAAATCCACACCCTCCGGCTGGCCTGGGAGACCGACGCCGCATAACTACGAAAGTCGAGATTCTAGGAAAATACCGGCAATAAATGAAGTGGAATCACGCTCCACTAGTTCGGCTAACAGGTCGCCCCAGCCATGACTCGAACCCCACAGCGGGCAGACAACATCATCTATCGAGTCAAACGCATGTTCCGAACCTCTGGTGGGTCCGGACGCCCGCTACGCCACTGAACGAGGGATGACGCGGACGTCGAGGTCGGCGTCGAGAGCCTCGGCGAGCCGTTCCAGCACAGGCAGTGTCGGTACGGTGCCACCGGCCTCGAACCGCGCCACCGCCGACTGCGTCATGCCCGCCGCGCGGGCCAGTTCGACCTGACTCCAGGCACGCCGCTGGCGCAGCTCCCGCACCGACCTACCCAGCTCAAAGGCCAGCCTGGCCGCCTGGTAGGCCTCGCGCGCGCCCGGCTCGCCCATCCGGCGTTCCCTCAGCCCCACCCAGTCCGCCCGCTCAGCCATCGCCGTCATCCCCCTCATTCTCACCCGCCGTGTGCGACCCTGTCAGGCAGCGCGCCAGCGCGCCTCGCCCTGGATCCCTCGGCGACCTCCCTCATCCGCAACTTGGCAAACACCGTCAGAAGCACCACCCTCCGACCCGGCGCGATCCAGTAGGTCACCCGGATCGCCCGGCCCTCCAGATGAAACCGCAGCTCCCGCAGCTTGCCGTCGAGCTGCCGCGTGTACGGCTCACCCAGCAACGGACCCTGCTCGGCGAGCAGATCCACGTAGAAAGCGGCCGTCGCGAAATGCGCGGTCGGCAGCCGTTCCAGCCAGTCCCGAACTTCCGGTTCCAGCTCGACGGTACCCCAGGTCATAGCGTTGACGCTATAGCCGCGCGGCTGCGGTCCACCCGTCAGGACCGACACGGCCACCTGCCAGACCACGACACGCCGTGCACCAGCCCCGCGGAATCATCTCCTGCGATACAGGAGACCCGAAGGTGGAGCTCGGCTCCCGGGGTGGGCTGAGCCCTCGATCGTCAATCGGTGCCCCTGAACGTGATCCACATCGATGTATGGCCCGGAAGCCGATCTCAGCGCCGGAATACCGACCAAAATACCGCGACAAAACATCTG
>NZ_CDWTMG010000281.1:0-5727 GCF_977945845.1 Frankia sp. CcMO1 | reverse complement strand
CGTAGGTCACCCTGACGTCGGTGAAACCCAGCGCGCCGAGTAGACCGCGCAGCATGGCGGTGGTGTTCTTCCTGCCCAGGTCGAGCACCTGGCCATCCGTCCTCGCCGCGTCGGTCATCCGCGCCGACGCGGCCCGGTAGAGCTCCTGGTCGCTGCCGACCCCACCGAACAACCCGCCGACGCGGTTCAGCGCGCCGCGCTGGCGGGCCACCACGTAGCTGTGGTCAAGATCCAGCTCGGGCCTGGACAGCGTCGGGTTCGGCAGCTCGATGGTGACCGCACGACGGTCCGGGGAGACGGTGACCGCGTCCTTGCCGAGCGCACCAAAGTTGATCACCGAGTCGACGGTGCCGACCCCGACGAACAGGGTGCGCTCGCCGCGCAGCGCATCAGGGATCCACTTGCTGTCCTTCTCGAGGTCGACCACCACCTCGAAGTGGGCGCTGGCGGCGTGATGGTCGCTCAGCTCTTCCAGGGAGCGCAGTACCGCCGGGGAACTGCGGTCGACCGTCCTCTCCTCGAACGGGTTCGGCAGGCTCGGCCGCCATCCCGCCACCAGGGCGATGCCGGCGAGGACGAGCACGATGGCGGCGACGGTAGCGACGACGGCGATCAACCGCAGTGGGCTGAGCCGGGACCGCAGAGACCGCAGAGATCGCGGAGACCGGGTCGAGCGGGTGGGCCGGTCCAAGCCGGACTCGTCGTTCATGAGCGTCTTCTACCCGAAATGGCCGGCAACCACGCCGATGTCGCCGCTATGGCTCTCCGGGCGCGATCGTGGAGCCACACTGGGCGGTGCGGGCGAGAATGATCGCCGTACGGTCGTCGCCCTGCCGCCCGGGCGCGTATCGGCGAACCGCGTCGAAGGCGTCGTCGAGCAGCGCCACCGGCGTGCGCGTGGGATCACGGAGGATCTCGGCGATCAGCCGGTGCAGCCCGAACTGCCGCCCGGCCTCGTCACGCGCCTCCACCAGTCCGTCGGTGTAGGCGAAGAGCACGTCGCCCGGTTCGAGCCGCAGCGTCTGGATTCCCCACGCCCCGGGCTCCGCGAGCAGGCTCGACATCAACGGGCCCGTCGGAGGCAGCCGAACGACCTGCGCCGTTCCCAGCCCGGAGCCGACGATGGAACCGGGTCCCGGCACCCGCCCGGGCTCGGGGCCGGCACCGTTCGCCCCATCCCCCGACCCGCGGGCCGATCCGACAGCATGCGCGGGTCCAACAGCAGCCGCCATGGCGGATCCGCCCACCCCGTCACCGGGGCCGCCTCCCGGCCGGGCGGGATCGCGGGGGCCAACCAGGTGAGCGGTCGGAGCGGGTACCTCGCGTGAGGATGCCCCGCCGGGAAGCACCGCGGCCGCGGGTACCTTGCCTGTGGGCAGCTCGCCCACCGACACCGCACCCACCGACACCGCACCCACCCACCCCGCGCCCGCGGACAGCTCGCCCACGGGCGGCTCGCCCGCCGAGGCCATGTTCCCGGGCACCGCCCGGCGCAGCAGGAGCGTGTCGGGATGACCGGCGTTGACGTAGGACAGGTCCCCGGTCCGCGGGTCGACGACGGCGATGATCGCGGTCGCGAACATCTCCTCGATCTCACCGAGGTTGTCCACCGTCCACTCCAGGGCCCGACCGGGATCGATCTCCGTCGACAGAGCCGCGTCAAGCAGTTGCTTGAGCCGCAACGCGAAGACCCCGGCCGCGGCTCCATGACCGGAGACGTCACCGACCACGACGGCGACCCGCCCGTCGGGCAGCTCGAAGGCGTCGTACCAGTCCCCCGCCAGTTCGCCCTCGGCCGGATCGACCCGGCCGTGCAGGACCAGGCCGCGGGCCCGCAGGAGCGAGGGCGTGAGCGCGTCCCGCAGCGCGATCACGGCGGGTCCCTGCTGGGCCAGAGCCTCCCACGACCGCTCGTTCTGGCGGACGAGCCGCACCAGCTGGGCGCGCATCGTCTCGACGTCGGCGGCCAGCTCCACGATCTCCTTGGGGCCGACGGAGGGGATCCGGGTGTCGTAGCGACCGGCGGCCACCGCGTTGACGGATCGCTGCAACGCTCCGATCGGGCGGAGCAGCCATCGGCGCGAGATGATCATAATGGTCAGCAGGAACCCGAGGATGACGAACATCGCACTGGCCAGCGAGCTCAGCAGCAGCACGGAGGCACTCTCCACCCGCCCGGACGCCTCGACCTGCTCGCGGTCGATCGCCACGGCGAGCTCCGCGACCTCGCGGCGCAGCAGGTCGAAGTCCTGGCGCGCGTTGGTGCGCACGATATTCCGGGCAGCGGCGGTGTCTCCCCTCGTCATCGCGGCCAGTTCCGGCTGGACAACCTCGCGACGCCAGTCCCGGTACGCCCGGCCGACTTCCCCGTGCTGCGCGCGCGGCACGGGGAAGTCGGCCAGCAACGCGTCCAGCTGTGCCATCAGGACCGGGATGGAGCTGGCGGACTCGTCGTAGGAGACAAGGAAACCCCGGCCCCGGGTGATGATGTAGCCACGCAGAGCATTCTCCTGGTCGACGAAGTCGGCCAGGAGAATCGCGGTGGTAGTCGCCGCCGGGTCCAGATGCCTGCTCCGCTCCGTCGCGGCATGACGTGACCGCAGGGCGGAGACCACGGCCAACACCAGCATCACGATGATCGAGATGCTGGCGAGCAACGTCAGCACCCGGATGCCGCGCCGAAGGCCAGCCGTCTCGCCCATGTGCAGATTGTCGTCCAGCCGTCGGGCGCCGGTTGTGTCGGGTGACGTGCGGGGTCCCCCGGGGAGGCTCGTACGACAGCTACCCCATCTCACGGATGGAACGATGAGCGCCGCACTCAATGTGCTGCGCCGAACGATCGCGAACCTCGGCGGCGGCGCGGACCTACTCCAGTCCCAGTCTAGCCCCAGACTTTCACAGTGCTTGTTTGATGACGTGTTGGAAATGAGTAAACATAGCGGCACGTTGCCACTCTTTCGGACAAGGCGGAAACCTCCGGATTCCCACGGCACCGAGCGCTCCGGAGTGCCGGGAGCTGGAACGGTGCCCGTGGTCCACTCGTTAGGCCTGCTGAGCACGGCGGATCCGAGCCGGGATCCCGAGCCGGGGACTGGTCCGGCCACTGCGGTGCCCGGCGCCGACGGCGCCCAGTGCGTACCGCCGGGAGGCACGGGAGTTCGATCGGCCCCCGTCCCGGTGCCGGTCCCGCCAGCGGCCGCGCCTTTGGTCGACCACGACGGCCTCCGCGGGCACGACTCCCCATAGAGCACGGTGGATGACGGAGTCACGGTGGAGGGTGACGGATCGACCGATCTCCGGGAGTTGAATGCATGATCTGGGAGGCTGTCAGACGATGACTTCGGGTTCGGTCACCGAACCGACGCACGCATCGAACGTGGCTGGTCGCCCCCACGGTGCGGCGCGGCCCCCGCGGCCGGCCGGGCGGTCGCCCGAGGGCCCGGCCGAGGCGGCGATCTGGACCCGCGGGCTCGGCAAGCGGTACGGCGATCGGGTGGCGGTGGACCATCTCGACCTCCAGGTGCCGCGCGGGACGCTGTCCGGTTTCGTCGGCCCGAACGGGGCCGGGAAGTCCAGCACGCTGCGCATGCTGCTGGGGTTGATCCGCCCCACGGCGGGCCAGGGGTACGTGCTGGGCGCGCCGATCTCCCATCCGGCCCGCTACCTGGGCCGGGTCGGGGCGATGATCGAAGGCCCGACGTTCCATCCCGGGCTGTCCGGCCGGCGCAATCTGGACCAGCTCGCCCTGCTGCGTGGGATCGGCGGGCGGCGCCGCGCCGATCGCGCGCGGCGGGTCGGGGAAGTCCTCGCACAGGTGGGCCTGACCGAGCGGGCCGACGACCGGTTCACCGCCTACTCCCTCGGGATGAAGCAGCGCCTGGGCATCGCCGCCGCTCTGCTGCCCGATCCCAGCCTGCTCATCCTGGACGAGCCGACGAACGGCCTCGACCCGGCGGGCATCCGGGAGATCCGCGCGCTGCTGGGCCAGCTGGCCGGCACCGGCATGACGGTCTTCATGTCGAGCCATCTGCTGACCGAGGTCGAGCAGATCTGCGATCATCTGGTGATGATCAACGGCGGGCGGATGCTGTTCCAGGGGCACGTCACCGACCTGCTCGCCGCCGAGGATCCCCGGATCCTCATGGTGCCCGAGCGGGACGACGACGCCCGCCGCCTGGCCGGGCTCCTCGGCGAGACCGGCCTTCGGGTCGAGATGGACCTCTGCCCCGGGCCGTCGTGCGACGCGGGAGTCGGCGAACGCCATCCGGTGGTGACCGCCCATGCCCGCGAGGGGGTGGCCGCGGACCTCAACCGACTGGCGATGCGCGCCGGCATCACCCTGCGCTCGCTGCGCACCCATCGGCCGAACCTGGAGGAGACCTTCCTGCGCGTCACCGGCGAGATCGACGGCGACCTCATTCGTTCCGAGAACACCCCGGACGGCAGCGTGCCCCCCGTGGGAGCCGGGCTCGACCCGGCCCAGAGCCGTGCAGGTGCCACATGATCACGGCTTTCCGCGCCGAATGGGTGCCGCTGTTGCGGACCCGGTTCCTGCTCGGGACGCTGGGGGCGGTCATCGCCTCGGCCCTGCTCGGCACCGTTCTGACCTTCGTCTCGGTGGGGCACAACGACTTCGATGGCGACCCCGTCACGGCCAGCGGGCTGTCCGCCGCGAACGGCGTCGTGCAGGGGGTGCAGGCGGTCAGCATCCTGCTCGGCGTGGTGGCCCTGTCCGTCGTCGCCGCGTCGCTCGCCGGCGACCATGCGCACGGGACCCTGCGCAACCAGCTCGTCGCCCAGCCGCACCGGCTCCGGCTTCTCGCCGGCAAACTGCTGGCTCTGGCGGCGTTCGTGGTCCTCGTCATCACCGTGGCGACCGTGGTCTCGGTCGCGTTGTCCTTCGCGCTCGCGCCGCTGAAGGGGGTGTCGACGGCCGCCTGGAGCAGCGCGGCGGGGCTGGCCGAACTGGGCAAGAGCTTCGTCAACCTGTGCGCTGGATCGCTCGGCTACGCCGCGCTCGGCGCCCTGGCCGCGATCGTCTTCCGCGCGCCCGCCGCGGCGATCGCGGTCGCGGTCGCCTACGCGCTGCCGGTGGAGATGCTGGTCACGCGCATCTACGGTCCCGCCCGGGCCTGGCTGCCGGTACAGCTGATGGAGGCGATCACCACCGGTGGCTCCGCCGTCGCCACGCCCTACGCCGACGCGCTGCTGCGCGGGCTGGTCTACTGCACCGCGATGGTGCTGGTCGCTGTCGTCCTCTTCTGGCGCCGGGACATGACCTCATAAGGGAAATGGGAAATGGGAACGTTATTTTGTCCCGAGTGTCCCTGGACCCCGAGCTCCCAGGGACTCAGTGCCCGAACACGTCGGAGTCGAGGGCGTCCACCTCCCCCGCGGCGCCCCGGTCCAGTCCGGAGATCGCGGCGATCTCCTCGGCGGAGAGCGTGAAGTCGAAGACGTCGATGTTCTCCGCCAGGCGCCTGGGGCTGGCCGACTTCGGCACCACCACGATGCCCAGCTCGATGTGCCAGCGCAGGACGACCTGCGCGGGGGTGCGCTCGTGCGCGGCGGCGATCCGCGCGATCACCGGTTCGTCGAGCAGCCCGGTGCCGGCGCCCAGCGGGCTCCACGCCTCCGTCACGATCCCGTGCTCCGCGTGGTAAGCGCGGATCGCGGACCGGCCGAGTCGGGGATCGAGCTGGATCTGGTTCACGGGATCTGGATCTG
>NZ_CDWTMG010000280.1:0-5727 GCF_977945845.1 Frankia sp. CcMO1 | reverse complement strand
GAGTACTACGGTCGAATCTCTCCGGGTCAGCTGCGCGCGCCGCGCGCCATTCCTTAGCTATGGTTGAGATCATCGAAGGGGCAGATCCCGTCTGACGGCTCCTGCTCGACGGATGGGACCAAAGCCTCGCGACCGCGGGACGCAGTCACGAGACCCGGACCGTGTACCGCAAGGCGGGCGTCGCGTTCGTCAACTGGCTCGCGGCACTGCCGCCGACGCTTGGCTCGACGCCGCCGACGGCGAACAGACGCTCGCTGACCATGTGGGCTGGACGACCACCCAGATGATCAAGCGATATGGTGCCGCCGGCCGGGCCCGCCGCGCCCAGAACGAGCACGAACGCCTCGGCCTGGGCGACCGGATCTGACGCGTGATCGCGCACGGAGCGCCGAACGACCCCTGTAGAGGGCCGGGCCGACAACTGCCGCCACTGGGACGGGTGTGACGTACTCGCGACTGCCGGTGGTTCCCGCACCCCTACAGCGAGCCGCTCCCGATCATGGCGATATCTCGACCGGAGTCAGGGAGGTGCGGGTCGCGGTGTAGATGAAGGGGCCGGGCTTGCCCAGGAGGGCTTCGATCGCCCGCCACTGGCACATGACGATCTCCAGTTGGTCCCAGGTGCCTTTCGCCTCCTTGCCGGCGAGCGATACAAGACGGGCGCTGTTCTCCCGGACGGCGTTGATCTCCGATCGTCGGCCCTGGATCGCACTGTCTCGGGTGATGGCGAGCCAGCCGTGTTTGGCGGCGGTGGGAATCCAGACGTCGTCAAGGGTCGCTACATCAGTGATGGGACAGGCTGGACGTTCGCGTTTGAATCGTGTGATACCTGGATCGCCGGGGTAGGTTACGTCCGGCCGTAATCTACCCAGGAGCTTGCCGAGGCCGAGCAGGTCGGCATCGATGTAGAACCGGACGATCGCAGGCCTGAGCCGCGTCACGCCGCCCGGGCGGAGTACTCGTAGGCAAGCGCCCAGCGGACGTCTTGCGCCGTGAGGTCGAAGGCGTTGGCGATCTCCTCGACGTCTTCGTCTGCCTCGACGTGCTCCCACAGCACGACCGTGCTGATCCCGCCGATGGACGGGCTTCCGCCACGCAGGTTCGGGATGCAACGCACCGGGGAGTCGGTGTCGTCGTGTGGGCGCCAGGCCGCGGCGAGGTCGTCGTCACCCCAGTCGATCCGCTGGATGAACGCGTCGGCGGGGGGCAGCAGCAGCATCTGGCCACGGACGTCCGAGACGAGGCAGAATTCGGGAGCGAGGCCAGCTTCGTCCTGCGCCTGGAGCACGAGGGTCTTCCCGGAGACCAACGGTCTGCGGTCCGCGAGCGGGTAGGGGACGCCGAAGTCGTCGCGGAGCTTGTCGATGAACGCACGTAGCTCGGCCATCGGCACCCTGCGCTGGCGGTACTCACGCAGCAGCGCGGCTTCGACGAACTCACCCCAGGTCACGGCGGCCCCGCGGCCGCGGGGTTCCTGACGGATCACCGGCCGGTACAGGCGACCGCGCCGCTCGCCGCCCTCAAGCCAGCAGACGAGAGTGCTCTGCGGGACCCGCAGTAGCGCCGCCGCCACCGCCAGCGAGTACATCTCCCGGTCCAATACTGATATCACAGTTTTCCCCCACAATGACGCTTTCCGCCCCACAATCGAATACGAAGCATGACAGTTTGTGTTCTGGTTGGGGTAGCGTATCGGCTCCACCAGGCCAGCTCGGTGTTTCTGCCAGGTCGACTGGCCATACATGTCGCCTTGCGGCACTCTCAGGCCCCCGTCGTACCCCGCGGCCGGGACCTCGACGCGTCAGTCCTCGCCACGCCACCCCGGGCGGTTGGTGTCGAGCCATGCCTCGACTTCGACGACCGGGGCCCGCAGCCGTATCTGGTGACCGAGTATGTCGAAGGACCCACGCTGCATTCGTGGGTCCGGCGGACCGGCCCCGATGCGTGGCTCAACCCTGGAGCAACTGGCGATCGCCCACACCCGAGTTCCGCCGCAGGGTGCTCGACCTGATCGACACCGGCCGTTCAGCTCTCCTCGAAGCCCGACTGGTCGAACTTTAAGGTCCCGGCGTTCTCGGAGACGGTGCGGACTTGGCCTTCCTCGAAGCCGGTGCTCTTCGTGGCTTCGATCTCGATCTTCACGACGAGCTCGGTGCCGTCCTGGCGGAGGTTGGCGATGATCTCGTCGGCGACGTTCTTGAAGTCGAGGGCGATCTTGTCGGAATTCAGAGTCTTCACGCCGTAGAACCGCGTCTTGACCTTGCGATGGTAGACGCCCGGGTGGTCGGGGTCCGGTTTGAAGGGCTTCTTCGCGTCGTCCTCGCTCGGGCTCTCCGTCAGGCCCGGCGTCGCCGGGACTTCGGCGTCGCGCTGCTGGGCGGCGATGTCGGGACGCACCAGGAGCAGCGAGTCGGTGGCCGCCGGTGCGGCGCCCTTGTCCTCGGGCTTCCAAAGTCCGAGGTAGCGGCCGGCGGAGTCGTCATAGCCGGCGGCGAGCGCGAAGGCATCGGTCTGCCAGATCATCGGCAGGTCGATGATGCCCTCGTTGAGAACCGTCCTGTCGCGCAGGCGAGGCATGTAGGGGTACTGGCTGTAGAGCGCCCACAGAGCGCCGAGCGAGACCTGGCCGTCCTTCCAGATCTGCGGGACCTTGCTGATCGCCAGGCGGATCGTCGCCGCGGCCTGCCTCGTCGAGAGGTCGCCGTCGTTGCCGAGGCGGCGGGACACCCGCTCGGCGAGCGAGGTGGACTGCCCGTCGGCCTTAGCCTCCCGGATGACGAACGGCGCGCTCGGGTCCGGCTGGGCCGGGACGAGCGCCCAGGTGAAGGTCTGCAGGAGCCTGGCCGTGACGGTCTGGTCGGTCTGGGCCTGGCGCTGGGCGGCCTGCTTCTTCTGGTTCTGGGTCAGGTCGAGGTCGGCCTCGTTGTCGAGAACGTGCTTCCAGCCGAGGTAGTCGCGGGTGGCGGCGTCGAGCTCCCCCAGCCGGGCCTCGTCGGGGGCGAGGTAGACGAGCATGTTGCGGTTGGTCCGGTTGGAGCTGCCGCGCTGCTCGGTCGCCTTCTGCGCGAAGCCCTTGGCGACCGACTTGGTGCCCCGCTTGTGGGCGAACTTCGGGTGCAGGATGACGAGGCGCGCCTCACCGGTGTCCGGGATGTCGGCGTCGTTCTCCGGGCAGACGTGGACGCCGGCGAAGTCGCCCTTCAGGCGGCCCTGGCCGAGCAGCCGCGTGACGATCTCCTTCCACACGTCCTCTTTGTGGAGCCGCTCGGCCTGGTCCTTGGCGGTGCGGGTGATGTTGGGCTGGAGATCGTACCAGTGCTTGCCGGACCCGGAGTAGAAGTAGGTCGCCCGGTCACCAAGCTGGGTCAGCGCGGAGTGGAAGTTACCCGGGACGTCGCCGGGAATCGCGGTGCCGAGGAAGACCCGCTGGGTACCGATGCCCTTGTGGACCGAGCCGGGTGCGATGGTCGGGGCCGCGCCGAAGAACACCGTGCGGGCGAGCCGCTTGGTCAGCGCTCGCTGGCCGAACAGCGGCTTCTCCTTGTCGATGCGCGCCGGCTCGGAGTTCGGGCCGTCGACATCGGCGTCGATGATCGCCTTCCAGGAGTCCTGGAGGTACTGCGTCAGCTCGGCGTTCACGTTCGCGGTGGCGAGCGGGATCGAACCCGGCATGATCAGCGGTGACGCGTCCTCGCCCGTCCAGAGCGCGTGGATCACCGTGCTCATCAGCCGCAGCACACCGCGGGTGCGCTGGAATCGCTCCAGCGAGGACCACTCCTCGTAGAGGGTGTCGAACAGCTCCGGGCGGATCGGGTAGGTCCACCTGATGCAGTACTCGTACAACGTCTCGCGTGCCTCACGCGGGAAGTCATCGGTGTACTTGCGGTACAGCTCCACGTACGCCTTGGCGGTCGCTCCGATCGAGGCGAGCGCGGCGGCGTCAGGTTGCTTGAACAGCCACTGCCTGACGATGTGGTAGGCCTCGTCCGACGACGCCGGGCGCCACTGATCAGCCACCCGGCGCACGACGTTCTGGAGCCGCTTCAAAGCTTCCAGGCCGTTGGCGCCGCCGACCTCCTCGGCGTTCCCGGCCACGATCTCCGAGTCGCCCCCGCTCTCAGAGGCAGGAATCGAGATCGCGAGCAGGACGCCCGAGGTGCCCTTCGCGGCCTCGGTCAGCGACTGGGCGAAGGTGAACTGATCGTCGAACGTGCCGCCCGCAAGGTCGTCGCGGCCCACGAGTGAGCGGGCGTAGGCGACCCACTCGTCGATCAGGATGACGGCGGGCGCGTACTTCGCCAGCAGCGTGTGGAGCGCGTCGCCGGGATGGGTGCGGTTGCTGTCCGCGGTGGCGACGATGGCGTACGCCTCGGCACCGCCGAGCTGCCAGGCCAACTCACCCCAGATCGTGTTGACGTGGGTGCCGTCGTCCTTGGTGACACCGGACGGGCTGAGGTGGTTGCCCACGATCGCGACCCGGTTCACCTCGGTGCCGGGGTAGCCGTTGGCGGTGAGCAGTTCCTGGGTCTCCTGCGGGAACTCGCCCACGGGAAGTCCGGCGGCCACGTGCCACAGCGACAGCATCGAGTGCGTCTTGCCGCCGCCGAAGTTGGTCTGAAGGTTGATAACCGGAGAGGCATTGTCGTCACCCGAAAGACGCCGCACGGCGCGGCCAATCAGGTCGCAGAGACCTTCGGTAAGATAGGTGCGCTTGAAGAACTCGACCGGGTCGGCATAGTCGGAGTCGACCTCGCCGCCGACGGCAACCTTGTAGAGGTTAGCCGCGAACTCGGAAGCGTGGAAGTTGCCGGTCGCGACGTCATCGTGGGGCTGGAGCACTTCGCGCCACGGTTTGAGGCCGGTGGCCTCGGGGTTGTCGACCGCGGCCTTGAGGACCTTCTTGTCGTCCTTGTCGGCGGCCACGCGACGCAGGTTGAGCCGGATGCCGCGGACCTCGTCGGTCTCGGCGTTCGCGCCGATGAGCTTGAGCAGGCGTTCGCCCGTGTCGAGTGCGCGGTAGGCGTCGTCGTCGCTGAACGAGCCGTTGTGCGCCCACGCGTTGCGCACCTCGCGCAGCTCGCTGGCGTAGGTCTCGCCGACGCGCCCGACGGCCTGATTGAACGGGTACCAGCCCTGCTTGTAGCCGCCGGTGATGTTGCCCTCGGTGAGCAGGCGGAACTGGACCTGCGGGTCGAGCGGGTCGTAGCTCTTGCTCGCGGGGGCGCCGTTCTTAAGGTCCTTCGCCTGGACCAGCTTCGTCCACTCAGCCCCCAGCGCCGGGTCGGCCTGTCCGATCACCGACGAGATGAAGTCGTCCAGCGCCGGGGCGAGGACCTGGAACATCCGGTCGATGCGGTCGCGGTTGCTCAGCGCCATGTCTACTCGTCCTCGTCGAAGTCGATCGCGAACTGCGTCTTGGTGGGCTTCTTCTGGGTGCGCGCGACCTCCAGAATCTCCGGCCAGCTCGTCACGAGGCTATTGAAGCTCAGAGCGTCCTTCGTCCAGCCATTGCCCTCCGCGATGCGGAAGAGAAGGTGTGTGAGCTCCTTGATGAGGTCAGCATCGACGGCGCCGTCTGGGCGGCTCAACGCCGCCTGGAGGAAGTCGCCCGCCGGGATGATACCGTCCCGTTCCAGCACCTTGATCAGATGGTGGAGGGCCTCCCAGTTGCTGGTGTGGCTGTCCTTCAGCACGTCGTAGTCCCACGACAGGTCGGCGGGCTTGATG
>NZ_CDWTMG010000279.1:0-5746 GCF_977945845.1 Frankia sp. CcMO1 | reverse complement strand
ACGTTCCAGCTTGCTCGCCAGAGATTCCTGCATCTCTCCAGCGAGCGAGACCCCCTGCAAGATCGCAACAATGCCCAGTAGCAACTCGACATCAGTGCGGTCGACGGAAATGCTATCCGACATCGCGGCTTGGCCTTTCTGCTGCAGCCCTTATGGCAAGCTGGCCTCGCGGGGGGCGGAACGCCCGGCATCGACTAGAGCAACGTCGACGCCGGGCCGCTGGAGAGATTATCCGCATTGTTGGTCACTGTCGCTGGCGGACTCGTCAGCATAGGCAGCGTACGCCACTGTGCAAAGATACACCTGCTGACTTGTGCGGTAGGAGTAGACCACCCGCGGCGCCAGCCCCGTCCGGACATGCCGCGATCCGCGCGGCCATCCGGAACTGCCCGAGAAGAGCCATTTTGGCGGTGTCAGTCAGGGCCCTCCGGGATGTCGGTTGCGGTCGGGCGCGCGACCGTTGTTGTGAGAACTCATCGCGCTCCCACCAGACCAACCCGTCGCACGTAGAGTACTCGGATCGTTGCCTTGCGTAACGCCTGGTGGGTGTGTCGCGATGTGGTGCTGCACCGGCGGCAAGTCGTTGCCGGGCAGGTGGGCCCGCGCGGGATGGAGGGGGAGGGTGATGACGGGCAGGATGAATGGCGAGGCGTCTCGCTGGCTGGGTGTCAGGACTGTGCGGGCCGTGGCTGGGGTCTGGGTTGCGGCCGTGCTGACGGTGTTGACGGTGGCGGGCCCGGCGGACGCGGCGGGGTGGGCGTGCCGTGATCGTGTCAGCGTCCGGGTCTCGGTCGACTCCGCTGGGGGCGATGCGGACGGGTCCAGTGGGGGGCAGGCGGTTTCGGCCGACGGGCGGTACGTCGCGTTCGGGTCCTGGGCGTCGGACCTGGTTCCTGGTGACACCAGCCACTCGCTCGACGTCTTCGTGCGTGACCTGCGCTCCGGCACCACTCGTCGAGTCTCGGTCGGGACTGCTGGTGAGCAGGCCAACAGCTTCAGCGGCGATCCGTCCATCTCCGGCGACGGGCGGTACGTCGCGTTCTCGTCCTCGGCGTCGAACCTGGTTCCCGGTGACACCAACGGCGCCGCAGACGCGTTCGTCCACGACCTGCGGTCAGGCACGACGCGCCGGGTCTCGGTCGCCACCGGTGGCACCCAATCGACCGGCGGCGCCTCCGACGTGCGGATTTCCGGGAACGGCGACGTCGTGGCCTTCATCTCCCCGGCGTCGGACCTGGTCACCGGCGACACCAACGGCCACTACGACGTCTTCACGCATGACCTGCGGTCGGTGGTGACCAGGCGGGTGTCGGTCGCAGCGGACGGATCTCAGATCGGCTACGGCGGCAGCGACCCGGCGATCTCCGCCGACGGCAGGTTCGTCGCCTTCGCCACGAACTCCCCGCACGTCGTGCCCGGTGACACCGACAACGACTACGACGTCTTCCTGCGCGACGTGCGACGCGAGACCACGACCGGAGTGTCGGTCGGGCCGGGCAACCCGGTGACCTCCGGTCGCAACTGGAGCCCATCCATCACCGCGGACGGGCGGTTGGTGGCGTTCCAAGCCGTGCCAGGACACGGTTTCGCCGGCGAGATCTACGTGGTCGATCCCCGCCGCGGGGCCTGGATCCGGGTCACGCAACCTGCCGGCACCGAGCCCGGGCTCGCGGAGTCGCCGTCGATCTCCCCGGACGGGCGTCACGTGGCATTCGTCGGCACGTCCCAGTTCGTCGGTGACGACTACCCCCGCGTCGGCGTCCTGGTGCGTGACCTGCGGCGAGGCATCACCACCCGAGTGTCGGTCACCGTCGGAGGGCAACCAGCGCTCGCCCTGGACCCTGACATCTCACGCGCCGGACGCGTGATCGTGTTCTGGTCACCCCAACCCGACCTCGTCCCCGACGACACCAACGACGTCAACGACGTCTTCGCCCGACTCACCCATCCGGGGTGCACCCGCGGGCGGCGCTGACGCCCACCCACGCTCCCCAGCCGAGGCCGACACCGGCGAAGCGGGAACGCCACCACGGCGACCGAACCCCGACCCACGCGATCAGCACGCTGCCGCAGTCGGTGACGTCCCGCGCGTGAGGGTCTTCCACACGAGAGGTCGGCGCGAGCCACGCGGTCCAGCGCGGTGACCGCCTCGGACCGCCACGGCCGGGCCCGCTGCGGTAACCGGCCGGCAGGGTAGGCCTCGCCGGCCGCTCAGGTCAGCTCGATCGCGCCGGCGACCAGGACGGCCGCCCTGGCCGCGACGCTGGCCAGCCAGCCGCGGACGGTACCGTCGGCACGTCCACCGTGGCGCATGGCTCGGCGGGCGGCACCGGATGTCCGGTGGCCGACCACGGGCGCGTGCGTTCGAGCGGTACTGGACCTCGCTCGCCGAGACGCCGCGACAGTTGCACACATTGACGGTGCTCACGCTCACCTGGGGCGGCCGCGCACCCATCGCCCGCCACCGCAGCCGCGTGGGAGCGGCGACATGACGTCATCTCGGTGGCCACGCCGGCGCCCGGCTCCCCGGGAAGACCGAAGGCCGAGGGTGTCATCCGGGCGCAGGCCCTGCGCGGCGTCCAATGTTCTTGCCTCGGGATCGGTAATGGTGCGTACGGTGGTGCCGTGCGCGTATCCGAGGTCGGGCTGGTTCTGGCCCGCGCGGTCGTTGCCGAACGGAAGCGGTGCGGTCTGACGCAGCACGAGCTCGCCGACCGGCTCGGCCTCTGCCCGCAGACCGTGATCGCGATCGAGGCCGGCGATCGAGCCATCCCCGTCGACCAGGTCCCCGCCATCTGCCGGGCCCTCGACGTCACGCTCAACGAGCTGGCTCGGGACGCCTCGCGCGAGGATCGCCGAGCGCTGGGGCTCGACCCGAACCCGCGAGCGTGAAGCAGCGCTCGGCGCACGATTCGCACGTCGCATTCACCCGGCGGGCATCCGAACCGTCGCGACAGGGCCGGTTCGAAGCTACAGGGCCGGTTCGAAGTCCAGGGTGGGTTGCAGGCCCTGCAGGCGCGTGTACTCGCGGGCGAGATCGGGATCGTCGGGTGGTGGGCCGAGGGCGGTGTGGGTGGCGGGTCCGGTGAGGGCCGCGGCGGGGGTGCCGTAGGGCAGGGCGAGGGTGGTGTGCCGGTAGCGCTCGACGGCGATCGCGTGCTGGTTCCACTGGCGTGCGGCGGCGGCCGCGTCGGGGCGGTGGCCGAGCAGGGCTGTAGAGGGCTGGTTCGCTGGCGAGCCGGGCGGCGGCGTCGCCGATCTGGTGTTCGAGGGCTCGATCGATCAGGGCGAGCCGGTCGTGCAGCAGTCGCCGTGCGGTCTCGTCGCCGTCGTCGGCTCGCAGCCGGGTCTGGGCGAGGTCGAGGTCCAGCGCGCGGTCGGCCAGTTCCTGCCGCCGCTGATGCAGTCGGTCGCGGACGGCGGCGAGGGTGGCCGGGTCTGGGCGGCGCTGTAGCTCGAGCGCGGTCAGCTGTGTGTGGACGACGTCGTACACGCGCTGCGCGGTGTCGTGTGCGGCGCGGGCGCGATCGATGGCGGCCAGCAGCGCGGGCCGGTGCGCGTCGACGTCGACGACGACGTCGGTGTCGGTGTCGGTGAGGATGCTGGTGAGTTCGCGGCGTTCGGCCGCGAGGTCACCGGTGGGTCGGGTCGCGAGGTAGCGGGCCTGCGCGGCGTCCAGGAGGGCTGCGGCGCGGGTCCGCTCGATCGCGTCGTCGTCGGCCTGGCCCAGGCTGGTGTCCTGCTCGATGGCGCGGGCGTAGCGGGGCGTCTGCAGGATGCCGGGGACCAGCGGCTGATACGTCGCGATCCGCGACGCTTGTGCTTCGAGATCCACGTAGGTGATGAAGCTCGGAGTGACGTCTCCGAAGTCCTGCCACCAGCCGCGTTGTTGCGAGCTGTGCGCCAGTTCGGAGACGGCATCGATCTTGGCTTGGTCGGCGCCATATCGCGCGGCCAGGGCGATCGCGATTGGCACGCCGATGGGAGCGGTGCCGCTCTCGACGCGGTGGAAGGTGCTTCGGCCCACCACGCCGCGCGGATTGTCCTTGCTTTTGGTCACATCGGCCGGTTTCAGTCCGGCGTCTTCCCTCAGCTGTCTCAGCTGTCTCAGCAGTCTCGCCAGTCGCCGTCGCGACAGGGTCGGACCTTCGACCGCCATGGCATCCCTCCCGATCTTTCTCTCTGTGGATGTCCCGGAAAGGGACTGTTGCATCTGGGACTTCCCTCCGTCCGGTGTGTCGATTTAGCGGCCAGTCAGCGAAGCGGACAGGACCTTGATCCACCGGGGAAACCGGCTGGGACCCGATGGCTTGGTCGCCTCCAAGAGGACGGACTCGAAGAGCCAGAAGGTGAAGCGGTGAATCCCGTCTCTGACGCCCCGATGCCGTGGACCGGTGAGCTGATCTGGCGAGTGGTCGGAGGGCTCCTGTTTCTCGCCGTCCACGATCCAGGTCACCATCGTGGTCAGCGGGCAAACGGTCGAGGTCTGGCTCGACGGTCACCTGCGGGGCCTGGTTGCCAGGAGCGACTTGCACGCGTGGCTCGCACGCGGCACCTGTGCCCTGACGGCGGGCCATGGCGTGAGGTGGACCGCTCGCCCGATGGGCATCGCGCTGGACGTGCCCACCGCGTCACTTGATTCGCCGTGGCCGGTCCCGTACGAGATCGCCGCCCATCTGGCAGAGCACCTGTGATCTTTGGCGGCCGGGCCGCCCATACACCCCTGGCGACCGTCCGCGCCGACGCCGTCCTACCTCGACACCCAGCGGCACCAAGCCGAGCAGGAACAGAGAGACCGCATGAACGCTGCGAACACGAACCCCAGCAAGGCCGAGAGCGATCGGGCGCCGTCGTACGCGCAGCGCTGGAGCGACCACGCGCCGGTCGTCGTGACGTGCGACGTCGACGCTCGGGTCGGCTGAGTTCCGGTTCGGGCGCAGTACGATCGAGTCCATGTCCGCACAGCCCACCGGGGGTCTCCCGGACCCTGACACCGGCTCCTACGAGGTGATTCATCTCGGTGATGAGGCAGCTGTGGTGGTGCCGTTGGTGGATTTCCTGCGCCTTCGTGCACTCGAGCGGCGGGCCACGGCTCAGGAACTCGAGGACGCGCAGGACGTGGCCGCGCTCCACGAATGGCGATCCCGGGAATCGCTGGGGCAGGTCTCCTACGTGCCTGCCGAGGAGGTGCGACGCCGGCTAGGCGTCGACCGGTGAGCTTCACGGTCCTCTTCGAGGAGAGGGCGATCAACCAGACGGCGAGGTTCCTGGCTGACGATCCGGACGGCGTTCGGGAACTCGTCCGTGCCATCGATGATCTCGTTGACGCACCTCGACCCACCATGTCCTTCCCGTTCGGATCACCCGACCTACGGCGGCTTCGGGTAGGCCGCCACAGGGTGCTCTACGAGATTCGCGGAGACGTGATCTCCATAGGCCATGTCGCGCGAGGGTCTGCGTCCCGGTAGTGCCTTCGGTCGGCTACGGGTCGACGTTGGACCGTGACGTGGGCTGGCGGATCGACTACCAGATCGCCTCCACGGGTCTGGGCGTGGTCTGGGCGCGGCCTGCACTCGGCCGTACATCGACATTCCATCGTCGCTCAATCGTCGGAACCTACGTTCTCGGCGAAGGCAGCGTCACGACCTGGGGGACGTGGTCGGCCCGTCGGCAGGCCCGATCTGGATTCGCGTTGACCCTGGGCGCCAACACGCATGGAGGACAGATCATGAGCTGGACCAGGCCG
>NZ_CDWTMG010000278.1:0-5748 GCF_977945845.1 Frankia sp. CcMO1 | reverse complement strand
GGCATAGTCCGGGCCAGGAGCGCACGCCGGCTGGCGGGATCGGTTCGTCGGATACCGTCCGGCCGGACCGCCGGCCGGCGGACAGGAGGCGGGCAGGAGGACAGATAGCCGCCGGCCGCGAAAACGGGCAACCGGGCAACCGCCGCCGCTCGTCCGAGGGCATTCTCCGGACCCCTCGACCCGACACTCTCCATCGTTTCCGGCGGACGGAACGACCGGCACGCGGCGGACATCCGACCCGCCCCGGTCCGATGCACGACCTGCCGATTTCCCGTACTATGCCGGCCCCACGGTTCCCCGGTCGCTCCGACGGCTGGGGGACCACTGTTTACCGGGCGAGGGACCCCGCTCCTCGCGTAACGCCGCCTCCGCTGGCGACCAGCAGGTTTCGGCCACATTAGCGGACACGCACCGGGCCTTCGGTAACCGTTCACCTACCGCCCCGCCCCACGGAACCCCTTCGTCCACCGTGGCGGCCCGACAGGCAATTTTCACAATCGGCGTTCGATCGAATCCGCCGTGTGCAAAAATCACAACGCTGCAAGTTACCGCCCGATTTCCGTTGTTTTTCTCACAAAAACAGGCTTCAACGGACGAAGCGTAGTATCAGGCCGATCACTCGCGTCGATCTCGTAGCAGGGCCGTCACACCTTTGTTGACATGTCACACATCTGGCCTGATACGGGACTCTCCGCTCATCGTCGCCCATCGGCAAACAGGGTGATCGGCCAAGCACAAATGCCTCCGCACGTCGTACCGCCAGGTTGATGAGCGGGCGCGCACGCGCGATACCAGGCCGTCGGTTCCTGCTCAAGCAGGCGCGCCGAGTGTGCTCTTTTTCACGCACCCTATTCAATGCTTGGCGACTCGCCGGGCGGCGTGGTTATGGTTTTCGCCGTGCCCGGCAACAACGCCGGGCATTCGTCGGGCGGCACGCCGAATCCTGCCCCCGGCCGACGATTTCTCGAACCGGGCGGCAGGAACGGGGGACCCATCTCCGAGTATCGAAAGGATTCGATGCTCTCGGGGTGAAGCCATGTGCGACGACCACACGGAAAGGTGTTTCCGGTGCGGCTTCCGTCTCCAGGGAATCCCTGGCACGGCCGGGCAGTTCCCAGCCCGAATCCGACAGCTCACCTCGCAGGCGTGGGGAAGGACCACAAGACATGTCCGACGCACGTATCAGTGGCCGACAATGCCGCGCCGGTACCCGCAGCCGGGCCCGGGCCCTCGTGGTCGCACCCGTACTCGCGGCAGCGGTGGGCGGCACCTTCGCGCTCAGCCAGCCGGCCGGTGCGGCCACCACCTGGACGGGCCTGCGGCAGTGCGAGTCCGGCGGTGACTACACGATCAACACCGGCAACGCGTACTACGGCGCCTACCAGTTCTCCGCCAGCACCTGGCACGGCCTCGGCTACAGCGGTCTGCCGCACCAGGCTCCCCCGGCTGTCCAGGACGAGGCCGCACTCAAGCTCGCCCGGCGGTCCGGCTTCGGCCAGTGGCCGACCTGTGGCCGCGGGATGGGCGCCGACCAGCTCGCGGGCGGCTCGTCGAGCTCCTCGGGCCAGGCGTCGCGCACGGCGGAACGCAGTGAGCTGACGGTCAGCCCCATCTCCGTGAGCACCCCCGTATTCACCCGTAACCTGACGACCGCACTGGCCAGGCAGGTACGCGACGACGTGCGGGCCTGGCAGGCCCGCGTCAACCATCTGGGGTATCCGATCACGATCGACGGCCGTTACGGACCACGCTCCGCCGCAGTCGCCCGCGCCCTGCAGGCCGCCAAGGGACTCACCGTCGACGGCATCGTCGGCCCGGCGACCTGGCGGGCCACCTTCAGCTGATCCTCTCTATCAGCTCTATCAGCTGATCCATTCACTCCGTCAGCTCCGTCAGCTGATCTCTTCACTCCGCTCCCGCGACGGGGGACGACCGCCGCGGCAACCGGACATCCCACCCCGGCGACACCGGTCAGGGGATCTCACCTCGACGACGGGCCGGCCCGACCGGCCTCCGGACGATCTCCGGTTGACGGCCCGTACGGGCTGGCCCGTGCAACCCACCACCAACATCACCCGGACCACACCCTGACCGGCCTCCGGCAGGGCCGATCTTCGGCAGAGCCGATCTTCGGCAAAGCCGGCGAGGAACAGCAGGACCAGCGAGCCACCTGCGGAACCTGTACGGAAGTGGCACGATTCGCGCGATCCTCACTGGTTACTCCGGACCACCCCGGTTTGCGCTCCATGAGCGGTTCTCGCTAGAGTGCCGCTCACTCGCCTCGTCGGCGAGGCCGCCCGGACGGACGCCGAGTCCTGCCCCCGTGCGAGCGGCCGGAACGAACATCAACCGCAGCGGGCAGGAGTGGGGGACCCACATTTCGGGCGCCGCAAGCAGCGTCCTTGGGGTAAAGCCGGTGCATCCCGGTCCATGGTGGAGAGCGGTTCCTACTCGCCACCCGGGGTCGGATCCTCCGGCCGGGCCATCCCAGCCCGCACCCGACAGCTCACCCCGCAGGCGACGGGATTGGACGAACATGCCCTCTGGGCGTCGTGGCGGCAGACATCGAGCACCGCAGGCCCCATCGCCCGCCGGTCGCATCCTGCGCACCACCGGCGCGGTCACGGCCATCGTCGGCAGCGGCCTCGCGGTCACCGCGGCTCCGGCGGGCGCGGCCACCGCCGATGACTTCACCAAGCTCCGCCAGTGCGAGTCCGGCGGCAACTACGCGATCAACACCGGCAACGGCTTCTCCGGTGCCTACCAGTTCGACGACCGGACCTGGCACGGGCTCGGGTACTCCGGCCGGCCGTACCAGGCGTCGCCCGCCACGCAGGACGAGGCGGCCGCGAAGCTCTACAACCAGCGGGGCTGGCAGCCATGGCCGTCCTGCTCGGTCAAGATGGGCCTGACCAACAACGGCCCGGCCAGTGTCCCGGGCGGCTCTGGCGACGTCATCCAGCAGGCCATCACCCCGGTGGAACCCCCCATGACGCTGGACCGGGCTCGCCGGGAGATGGGGGACGGCTCGTTCAGGGGCACGGTCCTCGACGCGTCCCTCAGCGACGACGTCCGCCCGGAGGCCTTCGTCTGGCAGGACAGAATGCGCCAGAAGGGCTTCGTACTCACCGTCGACGGCAAGTTCGGACCGCAGTCGCAGGGCATCGCCGCGCTGTACTCGTACCTCACCCGGGTGAACGACGGTCAACCCGGGGTCGTCGGCCAGAATCTGTGGAACGTCAGCGTCAGGGCCTGACCGACCTGGTCACCGTGCGCGCAGGGCGGGCGCGTCCGGGGTGACCTCCATGACGTGTGCGGCCAGTCGTCGGGCAGGATGCACTCATGACGACGCCGTCCGCCTCGGGAAAGCCCAACCTGCTCTCCGGTCCGCCGCCGACGCTCCTGCCCTCCGACGCGGCCGCGACCGAGGCGCTGGCCGCCGGTGATCCGCCGGATGCCGTCGCCGCCCGGCTGCCCGCGTTCAGCGCGCCCTGGGCCGCGCTCGCCGAGCTCGCGCTCACCGGCGGACGACCCGTCGAGGCCTATCCCTACGCCCGCACGGGCTATCACCGCGGCCTCGACGCCCTGCGCCGCTCGGGCTGGAAGGGCAACGGGCCGATCCCCTGGTCACACGAACCCAACCGCGGGTTCCTGCGTTCACTCGCCGCTCTCGTCCGGGCGGCCGCGGCCATCGGGGAGGCCGAGGAGGCCACCCGCTGCCGGGCGTTCCTGACCGACAGCGATCCCGTCACCGCCAGTGAGCTCGGCTTCACCTGACAGTGAGTTCATCAGGCCGCGTCGGTGGTGGAGGCCAGCGAGGACGCCGCAGCCGGCCCCACGGCCCCGCCATCCCTAGTAACCTCGCCGGGTGCCTGCTCTTGTCCTCATCGGTGCCCAGTGGGGCGACGAGGGAAAAGGAAAGGCGACCGACCTCTTGGGCGGCGCCGTCGATTACGTCGTCCGATACCAGGGTGGCAACAACGCCGGCCACACCGTGGTCATCGGGGCGGAGAGCTACGCGCTCCACCTGATTCCCAGTGGCATGCTGCGAGCCGACTGCGTTCCCGTGATCGGCAACGGGGTCGTCATCGACCCGGGCGTGCTGCTGGCCGAGATGGACGGGCTCACCGCCCGCGGCATCGACGTCTCCCGGCTCCTGATCAGCGCGAACGCCCACCTGATCATGCCCCATCACCGGGCGCTGGACCGGGTCATCGAGCGATACCTGGGCAAGGCGCGGATCGGTACCACCGGTCGCGGCATCGGTCCCACCTACGGCGACAAGGTTGCCCGTACGGGCATCAGAGTGCAGGATCTCCTCGACCCGGGCATCTTCCACAAGAAGCTCGAACTGGTGCTGCGGGAGAAGAACCAGGTCCTGGCCAAGGTCTACAACCGGCGCCGGATCGAGCTAGACGAGGTGGCCGAGGAGTACGCCGACTACGCGAAACGCCTCCAACCCCACATCGCCGACACCGGCCTGATTCTCGACCGGGCGCTGCGCGCGGGCAAGGTCGTGCTGCTCGAAGGCTCCCAGGGCACTCTCCTCGACGTCGATCACGGCACCTACCCGTTCGTCACGTCATCGAACCCGACCGCCGGCTACGCGGCCACCGGCGCCGGCATCGGCCCGACGAGGATCAGTCGGGTGATCGGCATCATCAAGGCCTACACGACCCGGGTCGGCGCCGGCCCCTTCCCCACCGAACTGGACGACAAGGTCGGAGAGGAGCTGCGCCGCATTGGCGGGGAGTTCGGCGTGACGACCGGCCGGGCACGGCGCACCGGCTGGTTTGACGCCGTAATCGCCCGCTACGCGGTGCGGGTCAACGGCCTGACCGACCTTTTCCTCACCAAGCTGGACGTCCTGTCGGGCTTCGACCGGGTGCCCATCTGCGTCGGCTACGACATCGGCGGCGAACGGGTCGACGAGATGCCCATGACCCAGACCGAGTTCCACCACGCCAAGCCGATCTACACCGACCTGCCCGGCTGGCACGAGGACATCTCCGGCGTCCGGTCGTTCGCCGACCTGCCCGGCACCGCGAAGGACTACATCAGGGCGTTGGAGGAGTTCTCCGGCGCCCCGGTGTCGGCGGTCGGCGTCGGTCCCGGGCGGGACCAGACGCTCGTCATCAATGACCTGGTCTGAACAAACTGGTCCGAAAAGACCTGGTCTGATCCCGCCCGGCGCGGGCCAAGATCCGGTCGGTTCCGGTTGCAGCCGGAAGCATTACCATCGACGCTTGGGCGGTCACGCAAAGCAATGACGTCCGGGGGTGGTGGCGGTGGCCGTTGTCAGGTCCCGGCCGTCGGATGACGACCCTTCCATCCCCGGGCGGACACCGCTGTCGCTGCCGGAACCGGCCGAAGCCCCGCAACCGGCCCGTTGGCCACCGGCCGTGAGACGCGGTTACCTGCACCCGACCGACTCCGACGCCTGGCCGGTCGGGTTCTCCCCCACCGGCGAGGCTCTGCCACAGACACTGACCGACGTGCTGCTGCGGGGCAGCCACGCCATCCGGAGCTCGAAGCGGGCCGAGGCGCAGCGGCTCGAACGCGCCGCGGCCGTCGCCGGTCACGTCGACGCCCAGATCCGTGACTTCCTGGACTTCTGCGCGGCCGAACACCTGGTACCACCGGTCACGGTGCGGGGGGCCCGCACCGCGCCGCACCGCGCGCCGGCGCGGTACCGCGCTGTCTCTTATACACATCTGACGCTGCCGACGACTAGTCGAGTGTAGATCT
>NZ_CDWTMG010000277.1:0-5753 GCF_977945845.1 Frankia sp. CcMO1 | reverse complement strand
GCCTACGACTGGTGGAAAATCCTCTTCGCAATGTATCCGAACGCGAAACCCACCCCCGCCAGGCGGACCCGGGACCGGGCCGAGCTGACCGCGGAGGTGAAGGAGTTCTTCGCGCCGGATCGGGCCGACGACGCGCTACCGGCCGTGTGCCTTCTGCGAGGGCCCCACCGACGTCCTCTGGGCGAAGTCGAACCTGCCGATGTTCGACACCACTCCGATCCGACGGGTGATGATCCCTATTCGTCGTTCTGGTCTACGACACGGCGGCGGAACGCAACCCTTAGGCGTTGCGCACGTGCCGCAAGTACCTGCACTGGGTGCAACGCAGTGTCTTCGAGGGCGAACTGTCGGCCGCGCAGTATCGTGCGCTGGTGACCACGCGGCGCGGCCAGCCTGATCTCCTTTACGGCAACATCCGCCGGGGCACGGGACGCCCCGCCCGCCCTGGCACCGGGAGCTGAGAACCGCCTGAACCCACCGGTCGGTGAAGCTCGGTGGAACCCTCGGTCGGTTTTCGCTCAGGCGTGCGGCACGGTGCCGCAGGACGCCGTCGACGCGCCCCGGTAGCCGGTGAGGAAGGCATCGCGGCGCTGCCGCGCCGACCCGTGCGTCCAGGTCTCCAGGTTGACCTGGCCGGATGCCCTGACCTGAATCCGGTCGTCGCCGACGGCCTCCGCCGCGCCGAGCGCCTGGTCAAGGTCGGCCTCGCCGATGGTGACGTTCCCGCCGGTGTTCGCGAGGGTGCTCCAGACCCCGGCGTAGCAGTCGGCCTGCAGTTCGAGCTGCACGCTGAGCTCGTTCTCCCGGGACGGGTCCGCCCGCTGTGCCTGCCGCACCCGCGCCTCGGTCCCGGTCAGCGTCTGCAGATGGTGCCCGACCTCGTGCGCCACGATGTACGCCTGCGCGTAGCGTCCCTCGGCGCCGAAGTCGCACTGGAGCTGGGCGAGGAATCCGAGATCGATGTAGACCTTGCGGTCCGGCGGGCAGTAGAACGGCCCGACCTGGGCAGACGCCACGCCACAGCCGGTCTGGACGGCTTGGGAGAAGTAGACCAGGCGGGGCTTGGTATACATCTGGCCGTTCCGGGCGAACTGAGCGGTCCAGACCTCATTGATCTCGTTGAACGCCTTGAGGACGAAGCAGTCGTCGTATTCATCGATGGCCGCGGCGGTGTTGCACCGCTGCGCGAGGTCGCCCGACGACTGCCCGGGCTGCGACAGGGGTGCCGTACCAGCGTCGGTACCACCGCCGAGCACCGTCACCACCAGGTAGATGAGCAGACCGACGATGCTCACCCCACCGCCACCGACAGCGATCCCCCTGCCGAGACCACCACCTCGCCTGTCCTCGAGCTCGGATGTGTCGACCGACGAGTCGTCGAACTGCATGACCTGCCTTCCGCCTTCCCCTTCTCCCCGGGCATGACCGGTCAGCCGGGTTCCGCAGGCAGTATGTCCATGCCGATCGGCTCTCGAATCTGGACCCGTCGGCTCTCGCGCCCGGCCCGGCCGACGTCACGACCGACACCGCACCAGCCGGGAACCCGTAGTCGATTCATGACACAAAGTTGTGGGGGGTAGGCACGTTTTCGGGGCCCAGAAGCGTGACTACCCCCCCATATTTCGGCCGGGCCGGGCCGGGCCAGGCCAGGCCCGGGGCCGGGCCGGCTCAGGCGGGTCGACCGAGCTGGCGAGCGAGCCGCGTCTGGTCGAAGTACAGCCGGTTCTCGGTGATCAGGCCGCGCTCGACCCGGTAGACCTCGACGACACGCAGGTTGATCCGACGTCCGGTGGGCGCGAGCTCCGTCCCGTCCGGGTCGCGGTAGACGCCGACGTGCGTCGCGGTCAGCGTGTACTCCTCGACCACGATCTCGCCCTGCTCGGCCAGCACGTGGGTATCGACGTCGATCTCACCGAAAGCCGCCAGGAAGGCGGCGCTGTACTCGGCGCCCGCCGCGCGCCCCTTGATCCGCACCCCGCCCGGTGCCTCGACGACCAGGTCCTCGTCGAGCAGCGACAGCACCGAGGCCTCGTCACCGAGGTCGAAGGCGTCCAGCGCGCGCTTCACCGTGTCCAGCGCCTCTCCCACGTGACATCCTCCAGGCTTGCCTGCCGCACACACCGTCCAGAGGGCGATCATCCCACCACCGGGCCGGTTCCCGACGGGAAACCGGACGTCCGGGAGGACGTCAGACGCTCGTGGTCGAGCCGGGACGGATGATCATCAGAACGGTGACGATCACCCAGAGCAGGCTGAACACACCGGCCGCCATCGCGAGACCGCTCGTGCGGGCGCGCGCCGCGGCCGCGTCCATGGCCACTGCGCCACCATCCATGGCCACCGCGCCTCCGTCCTGCACACGGTCGGGGACGGCCGGGGATCCGGCGACGATCTCGTCGAGGACGCCACGCTGTCCGGGCAGCACCACGATGAGGAGCACGACGGCGGCCACGGTGGTCAGCGCGATCGCGACGATCAACCAGCTCTGCCCAAGAACCCCCAGGCTCTGCGCGGTGAAGAACCCGAAGATCGGCACGACGAGGCCGAGCGCGGAGTAGACGCCACAGATTCGGTGCAGCACGCGGACAATCCCGGCAGCGCGCTCGTCGCCCGGGGAGGTCAGCGCCAGGCGCGCAGCCGGGGCGAACATGCTGGCGGCCACGGTGATCGGTCCGATCGCGAGGATCGCGGCCAGAACATGCACGCTGAGCAGAAACTTGGTCACGGTATGCCTCTCAGGATCGGCCCAGGATCGGGCGCGGACGGTCTGGATACGGATCCGGTGGCGCCGCGCCCACGCCTCGACGCTAAGGTCCGGGCGGCTCGACGCCCTAGCCGCCCAGACACCATCATCCTTCCGAGACTGGCCGATCCCACCCCGTCACTGGCCGCGGGCGCGCGCGGCACCCGGACCGAGCGGTCACGCCGGCAGCGCAGATGAGTAGTTCCGCACCGCCGCGTCCACTCGCTCCGCCATCTGGTGGATGATGGTTCCTGCGCGTAACCCGCCTTGTGCCGTGCGTCTTCAGGAGGCTTTCGGTATGCCTTTGCAGGCTGCTATTCGGCTTGATGTTCGGCTTCTCGTACGGATTGACGACCGCGTTCTCCTCGCTCGCCCGCCGGGAGAAGCCTGGCATGTCCTTCCGGGCGGTCCGGTGGCGGCGGGAGAGAGCACGGACGACGCTCTCGAACGGCAGGTAGGCCGCCTCGCCGGCCCTCGGACGGTCTCCCGGCAGTTCATCGGCGCGGTCGAGCACGACGGAACCGTCACCGGCCACTCACCTGAATCCGCAACCGATCACGTGCTCAGTATCATGTTCGCCGGCTTCTGGCCGCCCGACATTCCGACGCCGTCACGCTGGGGAGAGCACACGCTGGTTCCGGTGAACATCGACGTGCTTCTCGCGACACGCCTGCGCCCGCTATCGATGGCCGAGGTGGTACGTCGCTGGCTCGCCGAAGGCTGGCCGCTCTGGCGCGGCCTCGATCCCGCCGTCGACAACCGGCGGCTGCCCTCCCTGGCCTCACTGCGCGCGCAGCTGTTCGCCCGGCGGGAGGAGCTGCGCAGCCTCACCTTCCGGGACGCCGCCGTGGCGATCTGTGCCCTCGTCACCGCGGCCGACGGCCACATCGATCCGGCGGAACGCGAGGGGCTACTCGGCTTCATCGCTACGGATCCGGTGATGTCCCAGTTTCCCGAACAGGACGTGGAGCGGCTCTTCGATGGACATCTGAGCCGTCTCACCGCAGACTTCACCGCCGGCAAACAGGCCGCGCTGGCCGACATCGCCAAGGTGCGGGGGCGGGCGGCGGAAGCCGCCGCCGTGGTGCGCATCGGGCAGGTGATCGGCCTGGTTGACGGCGAGTTCGTCGCCAGCGAGCGGGCCGTGGTGCGGGAGGCCGCCCTCACCCTCGGCCTGAACGCCGCCGAGTTCGCCCTGTGAGGGGCGAGCCGGCGCCGGTTGAACGACGTCGCCGGCCCGGCCGCTCATGACCTCCTCGGCTGGCCTTCCCGGCTGACCTCCTCGGCGCGGCACCGATCGCGGCGGCACCGGTGGGGACCGCCGCCGGTCAGCTCTCCTTCTTGATCTCGAACCAAGACAGGATCCTGCCTCCGAACTTCAGGTCACCATTAATCTTGATCTTTCTGGTGAGGAAGAGCTTGGCCCCGCTGGCTTGACCGGAGACCACCCGAACGAAGCGGACACGATCCGTGACAATGGTCAGTGTCTGCTCCCCCGCGGATTCACTCGGGGTCCCGGCGGCAGGCGGTGTCGCCAAAGTGCAGACACCGTCGGCGACCCGCAGCTCGTAGGTGCGCACGGCGCCGCCCGGTCCACCGTTGAGCACGAATCGGACCAGAGCGTTCTCTTCCTGTGCCTGCTCTGGCCGGAAGGTGTCGCGCATCTGCCGGAAGACCTCGTCCAGCACCGCGTCACCAGCCGGCCCACCCAGCAGGTCGGAGACCTCACGCTCCGACATAGCGGGCAGACCGCTGACGAGTTTCGCCGGGTCGGCCGTGGGATCGACAGCAAGGTCGGACATAGCCACACTCCTTTGCGTTCGTGTTGGCGTTCGTGGGCGGCAGCCTGTCGGCAGCACGCACGAGCACGCTAGCGAAGACGACACTGCGGCGGTTCCGTGGGCGACACAACCGGAATGTCGCGCGTGACGCCCCAGCCCACAGACGCCCCAGCCCACGGACGGCGCGGCCCACCGGCGGGTCACTATCGTGGCCAAGGTGGTCACTCCCACACTTCGACGCGTCGAAATCGACGGGCGCCCCGTTCCCCCCGATGATCCACATCGCCTGGCCCTGCTCCCCCACGGCCACTTCACCGTGCTGCAGGTGCGAGCCGGTCGGGCCCGGGGCCTGCGGTGGCATCTCACCCGGCTGGATGAGGCGAACCAGGAGCTCTACGGCGAGCCCCTGGACGGCGCGCTGGTTCGCCACCGCATCCGGCAGGCACTGTACGCCACCCAGACGGCCGCCACCGGCTCCGAGGCCACGGCGACAGCCGCCACCGCGGTGGATGCCACGGTCCGGATTGTCGTCACCGAGCGGCCGGACGGCGCAGGGGTGCGCGTCATCGTCGCGATCGGCGAACCGGCAACCATGCCGACCACCCCCCAACGGCTGCGGTCAGTGCCGTACCTGCGCCCGTTCGCCCACCTCAAGCATCTCGGGACGTTCGCGCAGATCCAGCACGGCCGGCTCGTCCGCCGTGACGGCTACGACGACGCCCTGTTGACCGCCCCCGGCGGGCTCGTCGCGGAGGGCGTAATGACCAACATCGGTTTCTTCGATGGCAACATGATCGTCTGGCCGGACGCTCCCGCCCTGCGCGGAGTCACCATGACGCTGTTGGAGCAGGCACCGGCGGACGGCGGCCCGCCCAGCGTACGGGCCCCCGTGCGACTGGCGGACCTGGCAGGCTTCGAGGCCGCCTTCGTCACCAACTCACGCGGGATCGCGCCTGTCCGGGCCATCGACGGCCACCTCTTCACGGGATCCGAATGGCTCATGACGGCGCTTACCCGTCGCTACGACGCGGTGCCATGGGGTCCGATCTGAGCCAGGTCGACGGCGTCCCGCACGCCCGGGTGCTCCTGCGGACGGCCGGAGGACCACGTCCACCCGGCCTTATGTCCACCCCGGCCTTATGCTGTAAACATTCACGTAGATTCGTGATCTTGCGGTGAGTGGTTGGTGTTGGAGTCGGGTGTGGATGTTGTTCGCCGTTCTGGTGTGT
>NZ_CDWTMG010000276.1:0-5828 GCF_977945845.1 Frankia sp. CcMO1 | reverse complement strand
GCAGGTTGGCCTCGAGCAGGTGGTTCTTGGCCCGGCGACCGTCCTCGGCGATCCAGTAGAGCTCGCGGCGCAGCTTGGGGTCGAGCTTCTCGCCGGAGTTGAGCTGCTCCTCCGCGAACAGGCCGGCCTCGATGCGCTTGGCGAGCTCGACCTCCTGCTCGGCGTTGAGCAGCGCCACCTTGCCGATCTGCTTCAGGTAGTCCTTGACCGGGTCGGCGGTGGCGCCCGCGGTCGCGACCTGCTGCGCCGGCGCGTCGTCGTCGTCGTCCGAAAGGACGAAGGCGTCCTCTTCTTCCGTGGGCGGCTTGACCACCGCCGTTTCCGGGGCGGTCTCCTCGGTCTCGGCGACCACCTCCTCGGCCGGCGCCTCCGCCTCTTCCTCGACCAGCTCTTCGGGCTCCGCGACCCCGGCCACGTCGATGTCGGCGAGATCCTCCGGCCCGATGTCCTCGGGTTCGACGTCGGCAAGCTCGCCGGCATCACCCGCGAGGGCCTCCTCGCCCCCCTCGGCACCGGGCTTGGCATTCTTGGCGGCGGGCTTGCCGGCCTTCACGGTGGCGGCCGGAGCCTTGCCCGCCGGCTGCGCGGTCTTGGCCGGTTTGGCCTTCATCGCGGACTTGGCCAGGTCGGCGTCGGTGCCCGCCGTATCGGCGTCACCGGCACCGCCGGCCGGAGCGGGCTTCTTCTGCGCCTTGGGCGCGGCTTTGGTCGCTGTCGCCGTCTTCGCCGTCGAGCTCACGCGGGGCGCGGCCGCTGCCACTGCACGCTTGGCGGCTGCGTCCTGCGGGACCTCGATGGTCACACCAGCCTCGTCAAGTGCTCGCAGGACCTTGCGCATCCGGGCCATCGGCACAGCCGCCTGCTCGCACGCGGAACGGACGGCTGCGGCTTCAACACTGCCGCGGGTAGTGCCCAGCCGGAGCAGATCTTGCAGCGCCGGGTGGTTGAACTCGGGCGGAAGAGGCCGGGAGGTCGGAACCGACGACACGGACAACCTTTCGTCGTGAGCCATGGACGCTCTCGGAATCCTTCGGATCGGGGTTCGTGGGGGACGCATCAAACAACGCACCCGTGGGCCTGATGATGCCCGGGTCGTCTCTGGAGATGAGTTTCCCGCCAGCCAACTGCTAATTGTTGCACGACTGACGGGCGTGTGTGACGGAAGGTGCCCACTTGGGGCGTCCTTGGGGCAGAGCGGGCCCGGGTGACGGCTCCCCAGCCGCAGGTGGGGCGGCCGGTGCCCGTTCGAACCCGGCCACGGAGGCTCAGACGGACACCGGCGGTTCGGCCTTGACCGCGAGGACGGGACACGGCGCGTCGAGCAGGATCCGCTGGGCGTTCGTGCCGAGGATCAGCTTCCCCACCGGCGTCCGGCGCCGCAACCCGATGACGATCACGTCGGCGGCGTTCTTCTCGGCGACGGCGAGGAGGTCGCCGGCCGGTTCGACGTCTTCCGTGGCGTCGTGGACCTCGCACGCGACACCGCCGGACTCCACGTCCAGCCGCGCCCGGCCGAGCTCGGCCTCGTGCGCCTCGGCCCCGTGCGCTTCCTGGGTCCGGCCGCGGCCGGACCTGACGATCACCAACCGGGTCTTCCGCCGCAGCGATTCCTCGACGGCACGCCGCAGGGCTGCCCGCCCCTCGGGCGTCGGCGCGAACCCGACGACGACTGCCACCGACACCTCCCGAGCCAAGCACCACCACCGGTGCCTCGACGCTACCCCAGCCCACCTCCGCCGGCCCGACCTGGAGCGGGCTCGCGCCGTGCCGGATCCGGCACATCGGGACACCCGGGGGCGGGGACGCGGCGCGGGACCCTACCGTGAGGGCATGGCGATGGGTGACGGCAACGGCTGGGTGCACTGCCGCTGCGGTCACCGTCACTGGGGCCGGTACGGCGCCGCGGGGCTGGTCCTGCTGCGGGACGGCGAGATCCCACGCGTTCTCCTGCAACTGCGGGCCGGGTGGACGCACGAGGGGGGCAGCTGGGGTCTCGTCGGCGGTGCTCGGGACAGCCATGAGGATGTCGCGCAGGCGGCCCTGCGCGAGGCCGCCGAGGAGGCCGGGATCGAGCCGGAGAGGGTTCAGCTGATGGGGGTCGAGCTGGGCCTGGACCACGTCGACTGGCACTACACGTACGTGCTCGGCCTGGCGGTGACCGACCTGCGTCCACGCCCGATGACCGCCGAGAGCGACGAGCTGCGGTGGGTGCCCGTCGCCGACGTCCCGTCCCTACCCCTGCACCGCGGCCTCTACGGCGCCTGGCAGCGGCTGGCGGCCGGGATCGCGCGGGCACTGGAGAACTCCCGCAGCGCCTGACGGCGAGGGAGTCCCACCAGGCGTGTCGACCGTCTGGGCGGGTCGACACGCCTGGTGAACCCCGGCCTGAGAGGTTCCACACCCCCTATCCGCGGAACCTCCTTAGAGGTTCCGCGGATAGAGGCTAAGAGACTGTCCCAGCGGACTCGATCAGGACCGGTTCGCCCAGGAGCTCGGTGACGATCTCGCCCACCTGCTCGCTCTCCAGCAGGAAGCCGTCGTGCCCGTACGGCGACGACAGGACGCGAAGCGGCGCGCAGTCGGGGATGCCGGCCGCGAGCTCCGCGCTGAGGTCCACCGGGTACAGCCGGTCGGAGTCGATCCCCGCGACCGCGGTGCGGGCCCGGATCCGCCCGAGCGCCGCGGCGGCACCACCGCGGCCGCGCCCCACGTCGTGGGAGTTCATGGCCTCGGTGAGGACGAGGTAGGAGTTCGCGTCGAACCGGTACGCGAGCTTGCCCGCGTGATGGTCGAGGTACGACTCGACGGCGTAGCGCCCGCCGCCCCCGAGAGGGTCCTCCCCGGCCTGGAACTTGCGCCCGAACCGGAGGTTGATCTCCTGCTGCGACCGGTACGTCGTGTGCGCGATCCGGCGGGCGATCCCGAGTCCGAGGTGAGGCCCCTCGCCGTCCTTGGCGTCGTAGTAGTCGCCGCCGCGGAAGCCCAGATCGGAACGGATCGCCGCGAGCTGCGGGGCGCACCAGGCGATCTGGTCACCGGTGGCCGCGGGAGTCGAGGCCAGCACCAGCAGTCGCTCGACACGGTCCGGTTCCATGATCGCCCACTCCAGGGCGCGCATCCCCCCCATCGAGCCGCCCAGCACCAGCGCCCAGCGATCCAGGCCCAGAGCGTCGGCGAACGCCACCTCGGCGGTGACCTGGTCGCGCGTGGAGAGGAAGGGGAACCGGCTGCCGTAGGGCCGCCCGTCGCCGGCATCGGTCGACGGCCCCGTCGTCCCCTGGCAGCCGCCGAGGACGTTGGGCGCGACGACGAACCAGCGATCCGTGTCCAGGGGCCGGCCGGGACCGATCAACCCCTCCCACCACCCCGGGGTGGGATGGCTGGGCCCCGGCCCCCCCACGACGTGGCTGTCGCCGGTCAGGGCGTGCAGCACGAGCACGGCGTTGTCCCGCGCCGGGGTGAGACGCCCCCAGGTCTCGTACGCGATCCGGACGTCGGGGACGACACCGCCTCGCTCGAGCGTCACGTCCCCCACGTCGACGAACCTCCGGTCCCCCGGATGATCGCCTTCACGCCACGCCCCGGTGGCCGGTGGCAGCGGAGACACCGCTACCGCCTCAGATGTCGTCATGAATCAGCCTTCGCCGCGCGGAACCCGGCCTCCAAGTCGGCCAGGATGTCGTCGATGTTCTCCAACCCTACGGAAAGCCGGACGAGTCCCGGGGTCACTCCGGCGGCCGCCTGCTCCGACTCGGTGAGCTGGCTGTGCGTCGTGGACGCCGGGTGGATCACGAGGGACCTGACGTCGCCGATGTTCGCGACGTGGCTGTGCAGCTCCAGGGCGTTCACGAACCGGCGCCCGGCCTCGGCACCACCCTCGATCTCGAAGGCGAGCACGCCACCGGCCCCCTTGGGCGTGTACTTCAGCGCGGCGTCGTGCCACGGGCTGCTCCGCAGGCCGGCGTAGCTGACGCTCTGCACCTCGTCCCTCGCCTCCAGCCATTCGGCCACCCGTGTGGCGTTCGCCACGTGCCGCTCGATCCGCAGGCTCAGCGTCTCCAGGCCCTGGGACACCAGGAACGCGTTGAACGGGCTCACGGCGGGCCCGAAGTCACGCAGCAGGTGCACGCGCGCCTTGAGGATGTACGCCAGGTTCGCCCCGAGCTCGCTGCCCACGCCGAGATCCCGCGCGTAGACGAGACCGTGGTAGCTGGCGTCGGGCTGGTTGAAGCCGGGGAACCGGTCGGGCTCGGCGGCGTAGTCGAACCCGCCGCCGTCGACGATCACACCGGCGATCGCCGCACCGTGGCCGCCGAGGTACTTGGTGGCCGAGTGGACGACGACGTCGGCACCCCATTCGAGGGGCCGCAGCAGGTACGGCGTGGGCACCGTGTTGTCGACGATCAGGGGCACGCCGACCTCGTGCGCGACCGCCGAGACGCGCTGGATGTCCAGGATGTCCTGCTTGGGGTTGGAGATGGACTCCCCGAAGAACGCCTTGGTATTGGGCTTCACCGCGGCCCGCCACGACTCCGGGTCGTCGGGGTTCTCGACGAAGCTGACCTCGAGCCCGAGGCGGGGGAGGCTGTGGTGGAACAGGTTGTACGTGCCGCCGTACAGGCTCGGGCTGGAGACGATGTGGTCACCGGCCTCCGCGACGTTGAGGATGGCGATCGTCTCGGCAGCCTGGCCACTCGCCACCAGGAGCGCGGCCGTCCCGCCTTCGAGGCTCGCGATCCGCTGCTCGACCGCGTCGGTGGTGGGGTTCATCAGCCGGGTGTAGATGTTGCCGAACTCCTGCAGCCCGAACAGCGACGCGGCGTGGTCGGTGTCGCGGAACACGTACGACGTCGTCTGGTAGATGGGAAGGGCCCGGGCGCCGGTGACGCCGTCGGGTGTCTGACCGGCGTGGATCTGCCGGGTCTCGAAGGACCAGCCGGTGCTCACAGGTACCTCCAGGGTCTGGAGGGGCACGGCGCGACGCCGCGCCCCGGCGAGCCCGGACGGCCCGCCGACGGACGGACTTCACGCGTCGACGGCAGTCGACCGCGCTTGCTGCCGCCCGGTGACATGGCGGTTCCGAGGAACCGGAGGGCGGTCAGCCAGGTCATCACCCGGGGCACCCCACCGCGGAAGGAGGGTTGCCGACCAGCAAGCCGGGGCTTGGCGCTGGCTCTCATGACCTGAGCTGATCGTATGACGGCGAAATACACGTGGGACAGTCCGTCTCACGATCCGGGAGGACGGCGAGCGCCGGTGGGCGTCAGCGGGCGGACCCACAGCGGCGGCGTCTCCGCGATGAGGACGTCCGCGATCAGCCGCGCGAGAGTGTTGGCGGGGCAATCCCGGGTGGCGCGGTCGGCCAGCAGGCGGGCCCGGGCGCCGCCGCCCTCGTACCAGGCCAGCCAGGCGAGGATCGCCAGCGCGTCCGCCCGGAAACCGCGCGGCGCCGTCCTCGCCACGGTGGCGAGGGCCGGCCGGGCGCGGGCCAACCGCTCCTCCTCCACGGGCCCCGGGCGCACGGCCAGGAGGCGTTCCAGGTCCGCGCCGACGCCGGACGACGCCTCCGCCAGATGCGATACGGAGATGAGGATCTGGGTCGCCGGGACCGGCGCACCCATGGCGGACAGCATGACGGCGTCGCGCAACAGCGGGTCCCGCAGCGCCCGGGCGAGGCCCGGCGCCAGGTTCGGGGACAGCCGCCCGGCCTCGAACGCCGCCGCCCAGACGTCCCACCAGCGCCGCCGTTCGGGTGGCCGCAGGACGCCGGGCACGGCGGACTGCCAGGGCCCGCGGCCGCCCGGCCGGCTCGCACGGTCGCCACCGCC
>NZ_CDWTMG010000275.1:0-5838 GCF_977945845.1 Frankia sp. CcMO1 | reverse complement strand
GTAACAAATACGCGATCGAGAGCATCATCGCAGGTCACAGGCCTGTGGAGGGTTCGAAACGCACAAGTTATTTCATTTCGACTCCGTAGCGTCGTAAGGAAGCCTTCGAACTCCGGCCGGACCACATCCTCACGCCAGGCGGAAATCCCGTCATCGGCCCACGCCCGGGCTATCCAGTACTCACCCGTCAGCCGCGCGTAACGCTGACCTCGGGCGAACTGGTCCGGGATACGTGCGTCATTGTCGACATCGGACATCCGGCCGTACCACAGGGCCGGCTCGGCATCGGGCCATTCGGGCAAGGGGAGCAACGAAGGAAATTCCATACGATGATGCTATAACGTACTACTTGCGTAGGCGTTGACGCCCCAGCTAAGGCCCACGGGTGAGAAGCCCAGGTCGCTCTGGATGGCCGGCATCGCCACGGTCACGACGCTGCCGTCCAGAATGATCGTCAGCATGCTGATGGCGAGCACGCCGAGGGCGAGCCAGCGCGACCGTGGCGCGGAACGCCTGGCGGGCGTGGCGCGGGTGGAGGGTACGGCGGGGGTGGAAGGCGTGGCGGGCGTGGGGGCAGCGGACACGGACTCTCCTGTCGGGTGAGGCAACAGAAGGGACCGTAGTAGATGGGACCGCAATAGACGAGCCTGTGGTAGACGATCCTCCTCGTGGCTACCTCGTGGCTACTGAGCCCGCTGGCGGGCCCGCCGGACCGGCTGAGGGCTCTCCGCCGGTCCGGCCAGATGCCCCTCGACCAGGCGGTTCATCGCCCGCAGGAAGACCTCCCGCTCCTCGGTGGGAAGCGCCGCCAACGCCTCCTCGTGGACCCGATCGACGATCTCCTGGCTCCGCGCGGCGATCCGCGCGCCCTCCTCGGTGACCGCGATGATCCGAGCCCGCCGGTCCCTGGCGGAGGGCCGACGTTCGGCGAGGCCGGCCTTCTCCAGGGCGTCGACGGTGACCACCATCGTCGTCTTGTCCATGTCGCCGATCTCGGCGAGCTGGATCTGGGTGCGCTCCTCCTCCAGGGCATGCACCAGCACGCAGTGCATGCGTGCGGTGAGACCGATCTCGGCGAGCGCGGCCGCCATCCGGGTCCGCAGGGCATGGCCGGCGCGGTCCAGCAGGAACGACAGGTCTGGTCCGGCGCGGGAGGGCGCCATGGCGGTCATGCCCGCAGCATAACGACTGGGTCCGTCGCGGATTATCCGTAAGCCTGCCGTCGAGTGGTCGGGGTGATCCAGCCGGCCCGGCTGACCGCGTAGACGGCATGGGCCTCGTCGTGGAGGAACTCGCTGCGGACGTACGTCATGCCGAGGCGTTCGGCGACCCGGACGGACGCGGTGTTGGCCGGGACGATGGCCGAGAGACGACCTCGGTGAGGTCGGGGCGCTGGGCGAACACCCAGGTCAGTGCCGCGGTGGCGGCCTCGGTGGCATAGCCGCGCCCCCAGCGGTCCCGGCGCAGGAACCAGACGGCCTCGACGCCCGGCCACCCGGGTTCGGTCCACAGCCCCGCCTGGCCGACGAGCTGCCCGCTCGCCTTCTCGACGACCGACCACGGACCCACGCCGGTCAGCATCCAGCAGCCCATGCAGCCGGCCAGGGCATGCCAGACGCCGTCCGGGTCGGTCGGCCGGTGGAAGTAGCGGGTGAACTCGGGATCGGACCAGATCTCGGTGTAGCCGGCGACGTCGTCGTTGTGGATGGGCCGCAGGACGAGCCGGTCCGTCGTGAGAAGGGGAATGATCGTGGTCAGACTCATCGCGTCCGGTAGTTTGCCGGAAGCCTGCGGCCCGCCTCGAGAAAGGCGGCGACCGTGGGTTGCGAGGCGGACCGTGGGACCCGCGCGCGAGCCACCGGCTGGATAGCCTCGGGTCGTGGCTCTGTTCTGCCTGCTGCACGGAGCCTGGCACGACGCCACGTGCTGGGAGCCCCTCGGAGCGGAACTGCGGGCGCGGGGACATCGGGTGGTGGCACCGGACCTGCCGTTGCACAACCCGGCCACGACGTACGAGGAACGCATCCGCCCGGCGCTCGCCGCCCTCGATGCGGCCATCGTGGCCGCCGGACCAGGGGCTCCCGGGACCGCCGGGATTCCCGGGACCGCCGGATCGATCGTGGTCGTCGGGCATTCGATGGGGGCCGCCGACGCGCCCCGACGGCACCAGCGCCTGGGATCCACGGACGGCGATCGCGGTGCTGTACCCGCGCCGCCATCCCCACCATGATCGTCTGTGCCACCGGTGACGAGCTGTTCGACATCGAGTCCGAGCGGGCCGGGGCGAGGACGTCGCTCGGCGTCGAGCCCGTCGAGATCCCGGGCGGCCATCTGCCGATGCTGGAGGCCCCGGATTAGACCGGGCCCTGGCGTCGCTCCTCCGACCCCGACGGATCAGACCCCGGGCCCTCGGCCGGCCGCCGGACCGCCCCGTGCTCGGGGCAAGCCGACGTCACCCTCCCGACTGCCGGTAGACCGGCCGTACCCCGGGTACCCCGGACGCGGGAGGCGCTGGGGGCACGGCGGCACTTCCGGCAGGCGGTGACCAGACCATGCCGCGGCGGGGGTTCGAGCCAGCGGAAGTCCGGACGGTACGCCATCATCCGTTTGCGCAGCATGGGACCGGCCTGCGGGTCAACACCGTCCTCGACGAACAGGCACAGCGCGGCATCAGGCACAGCGCGACTGCCTGGACTTCGCGGCGAGTTGTGCCGCCAGGATGCTGCGCGGCACAGGCGTCCACGACGAATTGGTGCACCGGTCGGTAGGCCCCGAGACCGTAGGAGCGCGCGAGTAACTTGCCGTAGCCGGCCAGCGGTGCCGTAGCCGGGCGGCGAACAGGCCCGGGACGGATCAGACCATCGCCGGTCGTGTGGACGGCGGCGCCGGGGGCATTCCCCCAGCACAGGCCGGCGGCTGACCGGCGGCTGACCGGCGGGATCGGAGAGGGACCGACGGGATCGGGGGAGGGAAGGCGTCGATGAGCCTGAGCAGACGGCTGGCGTTGGTGTTCCGGGCCAAGGCCAGCAGGATGTTGGACCGCGCCGAGGATCCGCGTGAGGTTCTCGACTATTCCTACGCCCGGCAGCTCGAGCTGCTGGCGCAGGTCCGCCGCGGGGTAGCGGACGTCGCTACCAGCCGGAAGCGGCTGGAGCTCCAGGTCGAACAGCTACGGGCGTCCGCCGAGCGGCTGTCCGGGCAGGCCCGCCAGGCGGTCGCCGCGGGCCGCGACGACCTGGCCAGGGAGGCCCTCGGCCGCCGGGCCGGGGTGGCCGCGCAGCTGGAGGAGCTGCGGGAGCAGCATGCATCGCTGCGGGCGGAGGAGGACCGGTTGACGCTGGCGGCGCAGCGGTTGGCGGCCCAGCTCGAGGCGTTCCGGACCAGGAAGGAGACGGTGAAGGCGACGTACACCGCGGCGGAGGCGCAGACGAAGATCGGCGAGGCGCTGGCGGGGGTCTCCGAGGAGATGGGCGACGTCGGCCTGGCAATCCAGCGGGCCGAGGACAGAGCCGAGCAGATGCAGGCCAGGGCCGGCGCGATCGACGAACTACTCGCCTCCGGAGCCTTGGAGACGGCGGCCGGTGGCCCGCGCGACGACAACCAGGCCGAGCTGGACCGGCTGTCCGTGACCGCCGACATCGATCGGGATCTGGCCGAGATCAAAAGCGCCATGCCCGCGCGGGCGATCGGCGGCCGCCAGCCGGCCGACGCTGCTCGACCGGAGGAGCAGCCGTGATCGTGCGCATTCTGGGTGAGGGCCAGTTCGACCTGCCCGCCACCGACCTGGAGGCCCTCAACGAGCTGGATGACGTGCTGCTGGCGGCCGTCGAGGCCGGGGACGAGCCGGCGTTCCAGGAAGCCTTGACGAGGCTGCTCGAACGGGTCCGGACGCGCGGCCGCGCGGTGCCGGCGGACCGGCTGGAGCCATCGGAGCTGGTGCTGCCGCGCGCCGGCACCGGGCTGGCGGAGGTCCGCGGGCTGCTCGGCGAGGAAGGCCTGATTCCCGGCGGCTGAGCCCCGGCCGACGAGGTGACGATGGTGAGGTGACGATGATGATGGTGACGCGTGCGCCGCGGAGGTTCGCCCCGGACCAGGGACTGTCGGCCCGGATGGTGCTGACCGTCTTCCTGCTCGGGCTGGTCTACGTCGCCTTCATCGCCGTCCTGATCGCTGTCGGGGTGTCACCGGTCCTGGTTGTCCTGATCGCCGGCGGGCTGCTCGCCGCCCAGTACTGGTTCTCGGACCGCCTCGCGCTGTACGCGACCGGTGGGCGCATCGTCAGCCCGGCGCAGGAGCCGCGGCTGCACGGCGTCGTGGACCGGCTCTGCGCGCTGTCCGACCTGCCGAAGCCCGCGGTGGCGGTCGTGGGCACCGACCTGCCGAACGCGTTCGCCACCGGCCGGACCCCGAAACGCGCCGTCGTCTGCGTGACGACCGGGCTGCTGCGCAGGCTGGAGGCCGACGAGCTGGAGGGGGTGCTGTCCCACGAGCTGTCCCACGTCGCGCACCGGGACGTGGCCGTCATGACCGTCGCGTCGTTTCTCGGGGTGCTCGCCGGTCTGGTCACCCGATTCGGTCTCTACTCCGGGATGGCCGGCGGCTTCGGTCGGTCCGACGGCTATGACGACGGCGACGGCGATGATGAGGACAGCGGCGCCCTCGTCGTGTTCGTCGTGGTGGTCGCCGCCGCCGCCGTCTACGCGCTGTCGTTCCTGCTGACCAGGGCGCTGTCGCGGTACCGGGAGCTCGCCGCCGACCGGTCCGGGGCGATCCTCACCGGCCAGCCGGCCGCGCTCGCCGCCGCGCTCACCAAGGTCACCGGCGAGATCTCCCGGATCCCGACCCGCGACCTGCGGGCCGCCGAACCGTTCAACGCCTTCTTCTTCGCCCCTGCGCTGGCGAACGGCGTCAGCCTGTCCTCGTTGTTCTCGACCCACCCGCCGCTGGATGCCCGCCTGGCCCAGCTTGCCCGGCTGGCCGCCCAGTCCGGTGAGCCCGGGTAGTTCGGTGACCCGGGTAGACAGTAGGCCGGACCATGCGGATCCTCGACGTGCTTCTCGGCCGGACCCGGCCCGCCCCGCCGGACCTCGACCGGCTGTTCACGCTCCCGGCCGCCGCCGTCACCCTGCAGGCCGCCAGCTCATGGCGGCCGACCGGGGCCGGGGCGGTCTGCGTCAAACCCGCGTCCGGCGGCGCGTTCACCGGGGTAGCGCAGGAGATCGACCGGCTGCTGAGCCTGGACGGCGGCCGGTACGAGCGGCGCACGGACAGCTTCGGGTACAGCTGGCTGCTGCGACGGACCGGCGAGCAGGACCTCGCTGGCCTGGTCACCGACCTGCACGCGGCGAATGCCGCGGTGCGCGACGCCGGTTTCGGCCCGGCGCTGCTGTGCACCGTCGTCGGGTTCACCGACGGCAGCCGGCAGATGGGGCTGATCTACCTTTACAAACGCGGCACCTGGTACCCGTTCGTGCCGGCCGGTGACCAGCGCCGGGACAATCCGGCCGAGCTGGAGGTACGGGAGGTGCTGGCGGGTGAGCTCCCGATCGAACCGGACCTGTCCCGCTGGTTTCCCCTGTGGGGAGCGCCCGGCCTCGACACGCCGGATCCCGCGCCCGATCAACCAGGAGAATAGCCCTTGGGTGTAACCTATGGTATTCGTGAAACTACTAGATAGGACTACCGGCGAGGCCGACGTGGCCTTGGGCCAACAGTATTGCGTTTAACCACCCGATTTCCATCTCCCAGCCACCCTTAGGAGTGGTGCAACCACCCTTCGCCGGCTGCAAAGTTGTGACCCACTTCACGCAACGATGCAGCGGAGGGCCGATGGGAATC
>NZ_CDWTMG010000274.1:0-5881 GCF_977945845.1 Frankia sp. CcMO1 | reverse complement strand
CCCAAACAGGCCCTAGTCGAGTTCGTGGGGGGCGGGCGGCGCCTCGGCCGCCCGCTGCCGACTGGTGGCTGGCCGCTCGCGGACGCTGCGCCGCAGGTCGGCGCCCCGTAGATGGCGCCGAGATGGCCGCCGTGTGTCGGCTGGCTGTCAGTTCCCGCCGTCTGTCGTCGGAGGCCATTCGCCAGGTACCGTCACCGAGAGGCGACGTTTCACGATCTTGCCGGCTCCGGTCGGCGCGCACCGTTTCGGGATGCTCGTCGAACGACGCCCCTGCCTTTGACGAGGAGAACGCTGCTTGCGCCACTTCGCCTTTCTGGGCCCCGAGACGGTTGACGCACTGTTCCTCCGGCCGCCGGAGGACATCGCCGTGAATGATGATCGTCGTCTGCTGGCCACCGCGCTCGGCGCGACCCTCTACGCCCCGGGGACGCGCCCCCGGTTGGCGTCGGACGTGCACAGACAGACCGCGGCGGGGGTGACCTCGATGGTTCTCTGCCTGGAGGACTCCATCGCTGACACCGAGGTGGCCGCCGCCGAGGCCAACGTCGTCGCCGCGTTGCGCGCGCTCGCGGCGGAGCCCCCTTGGGCCGCGGGCGCGATACCACTGCTGTTCGTCCGGGTCCGCGCGGTCGGGCAGATCCCGGATCTTGTCGACCGGCTCGGGCCGGCCGGAGTCGGGTGTCTCGCCGGGTTCGTGCTGCCCAAGTTCGCCGAGGAGGGTGGCGAGGCGGCGATGGAGGCGGTGCTGCGGGCCTCCGAGACGGTCGGTCGCCCGCTGTGGGCCATGCCGGTGCTGGAGAGCCCGCAGGTCATCAACCGGGAGACCCGGGTGGAGGCGTTGTCGGCGGTCCGGCGGCTGGTCGACAAGCACGCCGACCAGGTGCTGGCGATCCGGCTCGGTGCGACGGACCTGTGTGGGCTGTTCGGGCTGCGCCGTGACCGCGACCTGACGATCTACGACATCGCTGTCGTCCGGGACTGCATCGCCGACATCGTGAATATCTGTGCGCGGGGCGGTGACCACGTCGTGACCGGACCGGTCTGGGAGTACTTCGCCCAGCCGGAACGGCTCTTTGTCAGCTCGCTGCGGGTGACCCCGTTCGCGCAGGCGGACCGCGTCGACGGCGGGGAGGATGCGATCCGGATGCGCAGCGAACTGGTCTCCGCCGACCTTGACCGGCTGATCCGGGAGGTCGTTCTGGACAAGGCCAACGGCCTGATCGGCAAGACGGTGATCCATCCCAGCCACGTGCCCGCCGTGCACGCGCTGCACGTCGTCACCCAGGAGGAGTACACCGATGCCGAGACCGTCCTCGACGGGGATGCCGGCGGGGTACGGCCGAGCAGCTACGCGAACAAGATGAACGAGTTGCGTCCGCACCGGGCCTGGGCCGAGGCGGTGATCCGCCGGGCGCGCGCGTTCGGTGTCCTGCGCGAGGGCGACACCTTCGTCGAGGTGCTGGCGGCGACGCACGGTCGTCTCGGCCAGCGGAATGCCCGATGACGGCGACGGCGGGGACGGACGCCCCCACCGGCGCGCCCATCCCTCACCCGGCCGCGCCCGTGCCCGCCCACATCCCAGCGGCCGCCCCCGCAGGGATGTGGCTGTGGACCGCGCTGGGCCTCGATGTCCAGGTCACCGCGGACGTGGCGGGCCAGGGGCTGCACGCCCTGGTGGGACTCGCCCTGCGCCGCAACCCACGCCGGGCGCACCTGTTGGTTAGCCGGGTGCTCGGCAAGCATCTGCCGGTGGCCCCGGCCGAGGCGCTCGCGGCCGGGGCCGGGGTCGCCGCGCTGGTCCGGGCGCTGCCCGGCTTCGAGGAGGCCGGAAAGCGGGTCGCGGACCCGCCGGTTGCGGGTTCGCTGGTGCCGGGTTCGCTGGTGCCGGGTTCGCCGGTCGAGCAGCCCGGGGGCCCGCGGACCGGTCCGATCGTGATCGGTTACTGCGAGACCGCGACGGCGTTGGGGCACGCGGTCGCCGACGGTCTCCCGACGAGCCACTACCTGCACACCACCCGGCGGCCGCTGCCCGGTGTCACGCCGATCCTCGAGTTCGTGGAGTCCCATTCTCACGCGACCCACCACTGGCTGATGCCCGAGGACCGCGAGATCCTGCGGTGCGGCGCGCCGATCGTGCTCGTCGACGACGAGCTGTCGACCGGGCGCACCGCCCTCGGCACGATCCGGATCCTGCATGCCCACGCCCCACGCGAGCACTACGTGGTTGCCACGCTGCTCGACGCCCGTCCGCCCGCGGCCCGGGCCGCGTTCGCCGATCTCGCCGACGAGCTCGGGGTCCGGCTGGATGTCGTCGCCCCGCTTACGGCCACCGTCACCGTGCCGGCCGAGATCGCGGCCCGAGCCGCGCGGGTCCGCGCCCGGTTCGCCGGGGGCGCGGACGGTCGGGACGAGGCGCGGGCGACGGGGGCGCTGGTGGCCCACCCGGTTCGCCGGTTGGTGGCCGACTGGCCGTCCGACCTGCCTGACGGTGGCCGTCATCGCTGGTCGCCGACCGACCGCCACCGCCTCGACGAGGTCGTGCCGCCGGTCGCCGCGACGGTACTGGCCGCGCTGACCCGGCCCGCGGGTCGCACGCTCGTGCTCGGGACGGAGGAACTGATGTACACGCCGATGCGGATAGCGGACGCGCTGGCCCGGACGAGTCCGGGTGAGATCCGCTACCAGTCCACGACGCGTTCGCCGGTCCACCCCGTCGACGTCGACGGCTACGCCATCCGCGCCGCCCTCACCTTCCCCGCGCCGGACGACCCGGGCCGGGCCAGCCACGTCTACAACGTCCGGCCCGGGATGTACGACGACATCGTGGTGGTCGTCGACTCCGTCCCGGACGTCGATTTTGAGACGGACGTCGCCCCGGGGGCGGACCGGAGCTCTCCCCGTGCGGATACCGGCCTCCACGGCATGCTTACTCAGCTACGCCGATGCGCTCCGGTCACGGTGCTGACGCTGCCCTCCTACCGGCCCTCCTACCAGCCGTCCCCTCGACCGACCGGTGCGCCGCCCGCCGCCGGACCGCTCACCGGTGCGCCCGGGGACGCCCGGTGAGCGGGATCGGCGCGGTGGATCCCGCGCTCACCGGCACCGTCGGCTCGGGTTCATACGATCCGGCGGACGTGACCTTCCTGCTGACCGACCTCAGCGCGGTCGCCTTGGAGCGGCCCACCGAGGACCGTGAGGAGGCCATGCAGGCCGGCCGGCACTACTCCGAGGACCTGCCGGTCGAGTACCAGCCTGACGCCGGTTACCTGGAGCTCTACCACCGGGCGCTGGACCGGTCGGCCCGCCGGGTCGCGCTCGCCACCGGCCTCGTGGCGGAGCTTGTACGGGTCACCAAGCCCGAGCCGGTCCTGGCCTCGATCGCCCGGGCCGGTACCCCGGTGGGGATCCTGATGCGGCGCTGGTATGGCTGGCGCCACGGGCTCGACACCCCGCACTACGCGATCTCGGTGATCAAGGATCGCGGCGTGGACCTGAACGCGATCCGCTACCTCACCTCCCGGCACAACCGGGAGGTGATCCAGTTCGTCGACGGCTGGACCGGCAAGGGGGTGATGACCCGGGTGCTGACCGACGCGGTGGCGCGGCTCGGGCTGGACGATACCCTCGCCGTACTGGCCGACCCGGCTCGGTGCGTGCCGCTCTACGGGACCCGCGACGACTTCCTCATCCCGAGCGCCTGCCTGAACTCGACGGTGAGCGGGCTGGTCAGCCGGACCGTCCTCAACGCCGAGCACATCGGTCCGGATGACTTCCACGGTGCGAAGTACTACGCCGAACTCGCGGCGCACGATCTGTCCCGGCACTTCGTCGAGACGGTGGCGGCCCACTTCCCCGAGGTGGCCGACGAGGTCGCCGAGACCTGGCCGCGGCTGTGGGCCGCCGACCGCAGTCCGACCTGGGCGGGCTGGGCGGCGGTGGAGCGCATCGCAGCCGCGTTCGACATCCCCGACGTGGTCATGGTGAAGCCGGGGGTGGGGGAGACGACTCGGGTCCTGCTGCGCCGGGTGCCCTGGCGCATCCTCATCGCCCCCGACCGGCTCGACGAGCTGGCGCACGTGCTGGCACTGGCCGCCGACCGCGACGTCGAGGTCCAGGAGATGGCGGACCTGCCCTTCTCCTGTGTGGGGCTGATCCGCCCGGTCGGCGCGGCACCGGTCTTCCACACCCCGAACGCGCGCTGGCGTCCGGACGTCCCGTGACGGCCGACTCGTCCGCCGTGACGGTCGGCCCGTCCGCCGCGTCCGGGCCGCGTCATCTGCTGGCCTGTGACCTGGACAAGACGCTGATCTTTTCCTGGCACTCGCTGCTGCTGGCCGACGACCGGCCCGCACCGGAGCTCGTCGAGGTCGAACGCCTCGACGGCGCGCCGATCTCGTTCGCGACGGCGCGGTCGCTGGCCCTGCTCGCTGAGTTGCACGACCTCGCCGTCCTCGTCCCGGTCACCACCCGCACCCTCGCCCAGTACGCGCGGGTCAAGCTCGGGGTCCGGCCGCGCTACGCGATCGCGGCCAACGGCGGGCACCTGCTGGTCGACGGGGTCCCCGATCCGGCCTGGGCGGCGGGCGTGGCGGCCGAGGTCGCCGCCGCCTGCGCCCCCCTGGCGGAGATGGTGGCGCTCGCCGAGCGGTCCGCCGCCGGCGGCTGGGCCCGGCTCGTGCGGGTCGCCGACGGGTTGTTCGTCTACCTCGTCGCCCACGACCGCGCTGGCATTCCCGACCTGACCGGGGAGGCCGAGACGGCGCGGGCTGCGGGCTGGGCGATGTCGCTGCAGGGGCGGAAGGTGTACTTCGTCCCGTCGGTCCTGACCAAGCAGCGCGCGGTGGCCGAGGTCGCCCGCCGTGCCGGTACCGCCCGGCTGCTGGCCGCGGGGGACTCCGTGCTTGACGTCCCGATGCTCGCGGCGGCCGACCACGCCGTCCGTCCGGCCCACGGTGAGCTGCACGAGCTGGGCTGGTCGGGCCCGAATGTCACCGTCACCGCCGCGGCCGGGGTGCTCGCGGGCGAACAGGTGCTGGCGGCGTTCGTCGCGCGGGTCCGGGCCGAGATCGCCGCCGGGAGTCGCTGAACCTCCTCGCGCGACTTCCGGGCCCGTTCAGACCGGGCCTTGGCGCCGTTCTTCTGGTGTGCCGGGCAGCGGCGGCGGCTCGGAGCCCGGCCCGAACCCAGGCGCCCAGATTTTCCGCAGCGGCCTGCCATGCGGGCACGTCCCCCGCTCTGGTACCCGCTCGACGCTGCCTGTGGCATGCAACTGGGCGCCACGGCGACGCCGGCACTTGTTGCAGGCCACCAGCGACAGCATCGGCACGACCGGCTCCGGCCCGGTCGGGCCGCAGTCGTCCGCCGGCCCCGGCTCAGGCGGATCGCTGGTCATTTTCTCTTGGTGATTTGTTTAGCCCCGCCGCACGTCGGGCACTTCTTCTCCTGCGTTCCCGAATAGCCACCATCTTCGTCTGTCTCGACCCGTTCGGCGACCACGTTCCCGGTGCCGTTGCAGGTGGGGCAGTCCGCGGTCTCCATCGGCTCGAGGTCGGCATGCCCGGCCTTCGCGCCCCGCTTGTCGTAGTTCTTCTCGGTATCGGGGTTGTTCTTGGATCCGGCGGATCCGCCTTTGCCGCCGCGTTTGACGCTGTCACGGCCGGTGGAGGCTCCACCACTGGTCGACCCTCGCTTGTTCCACGCCATGGGTTGCTCTCCGTCTACAGTCGATCCCTCCCCGCATCAACGGTAGCGGCGGAGCACCCAAGTCGGTACCAGGACAGCCGGAACTGTAACCGTGCGTCCCTCACGGACGCTGGGCGTGGGAAGCTCAGATGGCGCAGCCGCACCCGGGTTCGCATGGTCGCCGTCGAGGCTTGTCTTC
>NZ_CDWTMG010000273.1:0-5982 GCF_977945845.1 Frankia sp. CcMO1 | reverse complement strand
GCTCTCGATCACGTATTTGTTACTTCATTACGTCCCCTAGGAGAGACGTGTAGCGGGGTTGGCCAGGGCGTCCGGAACGGATTCCAATCGGCAATGCTCGCCCGGGTTCTCCGGCCACCGCGGCGCCGGACATCGTAGCTCTGCGATGTCCGGCGCTCGCGTCCCGTGGCCGCCGCGCGCGGGTGGCGGGAAGGCGGCGCTCCGGCTCCCCTCCAGCTTCACCATTCTCCTCGGTCGCCCCCTCCTTACCGGTTTTGTGGCGTGGAGGCCCCGCCGTTTACGGCGGGGAGAAAACGCCGTCCTATCGGGGCATCAGTTGTCCTTCCTTCCGTAGAATTGAGGGTCGAACGGGTGTTCCGTGGATCTGGCAGGTCCTGAGATCGCAGCCACACTCCTGGCGGTTGCCGCGGCAATCGCAGTCTGCTGCGGACTGCTCCCGTCGACCGCGGGACGCGGCGACCGTCGGCGGCGCGTTGACGACCTGGACCGCTGTGCCTGCAATATTGCAGGCGCAGCGGCTACAGTAAGGTCATGGCCGTGATCGACTGTTCGGCGTTGGTGCGAACGCTGACAGACCACAGCGCGGGCGGGGTCGCCGTGCGCCGTCGACTCGCGGTGTCGAATCGTTCGCGGCACCCGGCCTGCTCGACTACGAGATGATTTCGGCCTTGTTCGGAATGCGCCGGGGAGGCAAGCTGACCGAGCGGGAGACAGCGAAGGCCATCGCCTCGAACCCTGGCCTCAGTCCCACCACGCCAGACCTCGTCGAAGCAGCCACCCACCCCGAAACAATCAGAGCCGTCGTCGCCCTCCTCACCGCCCGCGGCCACCCCCGAAGAGCCGACTTGACTGGCAAGATCATGGTCCGGTGGTCGGGGGCCGACTTCAACGGCAAAAGGACGCCCACGGATTTTGCCATCGAAGTTGATCTGCCCAGGTCACGGCTGTCGACGGGCCGAGATGCCTGTCACCGGACACCTGAGCAGGGGAGATGTCCAGTGACCGCGCCGCCCGTGACATCATCTACCGAATCGAACGGGTGTTCTGTAGTCCTGGCGGTTCCGGACACCTCGACCCGTCTCGCGACCGTGATCGTCGGGGCGGGCCCGCATGCCTCAGCCGTTCCGCTCGGCGCCGGAGGACAGCAGGTATCGGGCACGGGTCGCGAACAGCGTGTCGTTCGTTCGTTCCACTCGCCAGAACCGCCAGTCGCCCGGGTTGGGCGCTCCGGTGGAGCAGCCTTGGCTGCGGCGCTCGCCGAGCGGTAGACCTCGCCGGAGGCCGTGCGGATCCGGCCGTCGGCCGTCAGGGTCGCTGGGAACAGCCGACCGCTGCGGCGCCCGACGAGCCGCTCGCCAGCGCGCAGGAGGCCAGCGTCGATCAAGTCTGCCAGGGTCGCGTTGTAGCGATGCCGCCGCGGGCGTGCTTCGTCGTAACCGCCGGCAACATCTCAAGGCACACTGAGAGCACGGGCGATCCGTCGCTGTTCGCTCTCGTAGGCCACTGCCATCCGGTTGGCCTGGCTTTTCGGGATGCCGAGCCCGGCTGCGGCCTGCCGCCAGCCCGCCGTGGCGGTCTCCACCTCCCTGACGAGGTCGCGGGCCCTCGGCGGCGACAAGCGGAAGTAGTTGCCCACCGACAGCGCGAGGTCGATGCTTGCGTCGGTGTTGTCGAGATCGACGGCCGTGCTCAGCCGGGCCGGGTTGTCCGGATTGGGGTTGAGGTCGTAGGCAGGAGAGAGCGCCCAGCCGTCTCGCTCGCGCAGGAACGCGTGATTGCGCAGGTGGTCGTCAGTGTTTCCGGTCAGGATGGAGAACAGGATCCGCCGGTAGAGCTCACGCAGGTCGGCGTCAGCTCTCGGCGAGTAGCGTTCGATCACCTCGGCGATCTCGAGGTAGCTGCGGAGGTCCTCGTCGGAGGCCTCGAGCATGGTCAGGGCGCTTGCGAACCCCAGACGCCGCGCGCCGATGCGGTCGAAGCGGCTCAGGAGTAGTACGTGCCGGCCGACAACGGTCAGCAGTTCCGACTCCGCCACGGTAAGCCCCGCTCTGCGAGCGAGTCTCAGTTGTACCTCCTCCCAACCGGCCACGTCCCATTCGTCACTGTCCGAACGCGGGAACTTGGCGATCGAGAGCCGCCCGGACACGTCCCGCACCGCCGCCTTGGGGCGCGCGCCGCCGAGCGAGCTACCTGCGTCGATGAGGTCCGCGAGGTCGCGGTCGAAGTCGCCCTCCGCGCGGACGCGGTCGGCTGCTCGCATGAGCCGGGCCAGGTCGATCAGCCGTGGGACCGCGTGCCGGTGCGTCGAATAGTAGGTGGCGGTCGCCGGCTGGCGGAACCTGACACCTCCCTGGCGGGTGTCGTCGCGGACGCCGAGAAGGAAGTCGGCCTTACCGAGAGTGCGAGGTGTGGTCTCGGCGGCGCGGGCGCGCTCGCGCTCCTCACGCCTCATGAGGTTCTCGCCCCATCGGTCGGGGGCGCTGTCGGCGAACGCGTTGAAGATGGCCGACCCCGGCGGCGTGTGGAAGACGCCGGCGGCTCTGGCCAGCGCCGGGTCGAGGTCGTATCCGGCCGGGTTGGTCAGGTAGGCGTCGGCATATCGGAACGTGGCGCTCTGTCCGCCGCGGTCGTGAAGCCACAACGTCCCGGCGGCGGTCTCCTGCCCGTCGATCTCGACGGTGACCTCGACAGGATCCCGTCCGGCCATCAGCGCCGTACTCGCTTGGGGAGGATCTCGTCCATGCGCAGCCGGCCGATGTCGGTCTCGTACGGGTCGGTGGCCCTGACGACGGCATCCATGATCCCGATGGTGCGTAGCACCCTGAACAGGTTCTCGGTGCTCGCGGTGCCCTTACCCTGCTCGATGGCGCGCAGCGTGTCCCGGGAGATCCCGGCTCGCTGGGCGACCTGGGCCGCGGTCAGCCGGTTCAGCTTCCGCCAGGTCGACACATGCTCGCCGAGCAGACGCAGCGACCGCGCCACCGACAACGGCGTGGCATGCGAGGCCCTGTCACCGACCATAGCCAGCATCATACGAGCCTACGGCGGTTAAGTTCGCCGTTAAGTGCGGCTGCCTCCAGGCGGTGGCTGACCAGGTGGGGCAGGCCGGGGCGAAGACGGTCATGACGGGTAGATCGCGTGCCCACCCGGGCCGTCTGAGATTGTCCTGCCGGCCCACGTTCCTGCCGGCTCACGCGAGACGCCGAGCCGGCGGGGCCACGACGATCTTGGATGGCGTGGAGACGCCGCGGTCTCCTTCATCGCGATCCGGGTCATCGGCGAACAGGTTGCCCCGCACGTCCCCGGCGCCGACCCCGCCGCTGACGGCGGCGACGACACCTGTCGTCCTGGAAGACAAAGCACCCGGCAGGGTGGAAAAATACCCACCGGGTCGCCGGAGCCGCGGACTACACCAACCGTTTGCAGCTCACCGGACAGTGCGGTCACCACCGCGATCTGGGGGCCGCTGTTCTGCGCGTTCGCACCCCTGACCATCCTGGCCATCCCGATCGGCCTGGCCGTCGCCGTCACCGCCGTCGTCGTGATCGTCCCGGCCCGGGCCCAGGTCTTCGGGGACCTGATCGAAGCCGCCTACGACCAGCACCGCACCGTCCTCTACACCCAGCTCCGCTGGCCCCTGCCCGCCAACCCCCAGCAGGAACGGGAACACGGCCAGCGGCTGACCGCCTACCTGTGGCGCGGCTCCGACACCCCCGACCCCACCTTCACCCCACCCACCTAGCCGCTGCTACTTTCCGCTATCACTTTCCGCAACCATCCCGGTCCGCTGTCGGGCCCAGTCCGCTGTCGGGCCCGGTCCGCGGCCGGGCTCCACCACGCCCGGTCCGGTGGGCCGTCCGCCTACTTCCGGCCGACACCGCCGTAGATATTGACCTGGGCGTCTGTCAGAGCCCGTGTATCTGGGTTGTCCGGCCGCCAGCGGTGGGCCAGCTGAACGCCGGGGTCGACTAGCTCCAAGCCGTCGAAGAAACGTTCGACTTCGGATCGGCTGCGGAGCTGGAACGGAATCCCCTTCTGCCGGAAGGTGTTCATCCCCCGATCCGCGTCCGGATCATAATCTCCGGTGCCGTGGGTGAGGACAAGGTAGCTACCCGACGGCAACGCGTCGAGGAGCCGGCGCACGATCCCGTAGGGGTTATCCGCGTCGGGGATGAAATGGAAGATCGCGATGACGGACAGGGCGACCGGCCGAGTGAGGTCGAGGGTGCTGTGTAGCTGCGGGGCGGCGAGGATCCTGTCGATGTCCCGCAGGTCGGCGTCGAGGTAGGCGGTGCGCCCCTGCGGGGTGCTGGCCAGCAGCGCACGGGCGTGGGTGAGCACGATCGGTACCACCCCCAGGACACACATGCCTCGATCTGCGCGTCCGCCAAACCCACCCCGACTGTTGTACGTTTGTTGTATGGTGGCCTCATGAGTGTCGGGTTCCGTCCCACCGAAGAGGACCTCCGGATCGTCGAGGCCAACCGCCGTCAGGACGAGAAGACCAGCGACGTCATCCGGCGTGCCCTGCGGCTGCTGGACCGGGAGGCGTGGGAGACGCGCGCCCGCGAGGACATGCACCGGCTGCGGAACGAGGACCTGTCCGCCGAGCCCGACACGTGGGGGTATGACACCAACGGCAACATCGTGATCACAGGTACGAACCTCGCGGTACCAGCCAGGTCCCAGGACCAGCCCTGATCCGCGGGGCGGTATACCCGGTCGACCTCGGCGACGCCAAGCGCGGGCATGAACAGCGGGGGCGTCGGCTCGGCCTCGTCCTGAGCATGGAACAGAACACGTGGTCCACGGTCACGATCGCTCCCACGTCGACCAGCGCGCAGGCATCCACCTTCAGACCAGAGGTGATCATTGCGGGACGGTCGACCAGGATCCTGATCGATCAGATCCGGACCATCGACAGCGCCTATGTCGCGGGTGAACTCGTGGACTACCTCTCCCGCGATGACATGGCCCAGGTCGAGCACACCCTCTCGCGCTACCTCGGCCTGCTTCGCTAACGCGTCGCCCGGTGCTCCCCGTAGATCAATCTCCCCTCACGACTGGACACCCACCGGGCATCTTGTGGACGTCCCCCCAGCAGCCTCCGCCTGGCGGGCCAGACTCTGTGGGACATCTGTGAGAACGGCTGCCCCATTGACCCGGTCTCGAAAAGGAGGCGAAGATCGGTGGCAGGCGTCAGGCACGTGCTGTTCGACGCGGACGGAGTCCTTCAGGAGATCCCTGGAGGTTGGTACGCGGCGATGGAGCCGTACCTGGGCGAGCGTTCGCGGGAGTTCCTCCACCGGACCTGGAAGGACGAGCTCCCGATGCTCGCGGGGCGCGGTGACTACATGCCGGTGCTCGCGGCGACCCTGGCCGAGTTCGCCGTATCGACGCCGGTCGAAGACGTGTACCGAGACGTGTGGCACCGGATCGACGTCATGGACGAATCTCTCGCGCTGGTCCGGGCCCTGCGGTTGCGCGGTTACGGTGTCCATCTCGGCACGAACCAGGAGCGGCACCGCGCCGCCTACATGCGCTCGGCGCTTGGCTACGACCGCTTGTTCGACGTCAGCTGCTACTCCTGCGACCTCGGCATCGCCAAGCCCGCCCCCGCCTTCTTCACCGAGGCCGCCCGCCGCATCGGCGTGGACCCGGCCAGCATCCTGTTCATCGACGACAACGAGAAGAACATCGCAGGCGCCCGTATCGCTGGTCTCGTCGCGGAGCAGTGGACCATCACCCAGGGCCGCCACACCCTGCTCCCCTTGCTCGCCCGACATGACGTCATCCCAGACCACACGGGTTGATTCACTCGCAGCAGGATTCCACCAGACGTCGGGCCGCTGGAACCATGTCGCCGCACAGTCCCATCGGCCGAGCCGCGCGGCATGTGCACCCCAGGGATGGACCCGGGATGCGACCCGATCACCCAAAAGATGCCGGTCAGAACCTTGATGGAGGTACAGGCACGACGTG
>NZ_CDWTMG010000272.1:3785-6395 GCF_977945845.1 Frankia sp. CcMO1 | reverse complement strand
GGTCGGGCACGACCAGCAGGGCGCCGCGCCCTGAGGTCACGGTGGCGGCGACGGCGGTCGCGAGGGCGGTCGCCCATCCGGGGCCGGGCAGCGCCGTCCAGACCGCCCGCGGCGACTCCCCCGCCGCCAGGCGGCTCACCAGCGCGGGGCCGGCCGCGTAGTCCAGCCAGGGCCCGGGTGCCGGAGCGAGGGGTTCCGGACCCTGCGGCGCCGCAGGGTCCGGAGCTGCCGCGGGCCGCGCACGCTCCGTGCCGGCGTGGCGGGGCGGGACCGCGAGGCGGAGGACGTCGGTGAGGGTGCCCGCGTAGGCGTCCGCGACCGCCCGGGCGAGTTGCAGGACCGGCTGGGTGAGGACCGGCTCGGGCGACACGAGCCGGCGGATGGGGGTGAGCGGCCCTGAGTGGCCGGAACGGGCGACCCGGTCGAGGATGTACCCGTCGACGTCCTGCCCCGCGAAGCGCACCCGCACCCGGGTCCCCGGCCGCGCCGTGTCCGCCATCCCGGCGGGGACGGTGTAGTCGAACGGCCGGTCGAGATGCGGCAGGGGAACGTCCACGACGACGCGGGCCACGGGCAGGTCCGCGGCGGACGGCTCGGGCGGCCGGGGACGGCGTCCTCGCGTGGCGGCGCGCAACAGCTCAAGCTGGCCCTCACCGGCCGTGGCCGGCGGGGCGCCGTCGCCGCCCGCAACGCTCGGTGTCACGACGCCATCCTGCCGGGCACCGCGGACATCGCACCGCCGCGCCCCGAACTGTCCGACCCTGCTGATACATCTGCGGTCATCAAGGATTCGAAGAGTCCGCGCAACGAGCGGCACACCCGACGGATGCGGAAAACGGAGCACCGATGAGGAAATGGCACGGAAACCCCTGGGCGATCCTGATCACCTTGTCCCTGGGCTTCCTCATGACACTGATCGACCTGACCATCGTCAACATCGCGATCCCGAGCATGATGGATCAGCTCGGCGCGTCTCTGGATCATGTCCTGTGGGTGGTCAATGCCTACACGCTCGTCCTCGCCGTCCTTCTGATCACGGCGGGCCGGCTCGGCGACCTGCGCGGCCAGCGCAACCTGTTCATCGCAGGCGTGGCACTGTTCACGCTGGCCAGCCTCGCCTGCGGTCTGGCGCAGACGCCCGGGCAGCTCATCGCCGCGCGCGCCGTCCAGGGTGTCGGCGCGGCCGCGCTGATGCCGCAGACCATGGCGATCATCGTCGGGACGTTCCCGGCCAACCGGCGGGGTACGGCGCTCGGCGTCTGGGGGGCCGTCGCGGGGCTGGCGACGGTCATCGGGCCGACACTGGGCGGCCTCCTGGTCACCGGTGTGGGCTGGCGCTGGATCTTCCTGATCAACATCCCGATCGGGCTGGCCGTCCTCGCCGCCTCCTTCGCCGTCATCCCCGACGCCCGCGTGGAGCGGCGGCACCGGTTCGACTGGCCGGGCGTGGCCCTGGCGTCGGCAGCACTGTTCTGCATCACGTTCGCCCTCACCGAGGGCCAGCGCTACGAGTGGAACGCCGGGATCTGGGGCCTGCTGGCCGGTGGCCTGGCGCTGGTGGGCGTCTTCCTGGCCTACCAGCGCACGAGGCAGGAGGCCGAGCCGCTGGTGCCGTTCGCGCTGTTCCGTGACCGCAACTTCTCGATCATGAACTTCGTCGGGGCGGCGGTGTCGGTCGGGATCCTGGGCTTCTTCCTGACGATCACGATCTACCTCCAGTCCGTGCTCGGCTTCTCCGCGCTCAAGGCCGGGCTCGTGCTCGTCGCCTCGTCCGTGGTGTCCATGGTGGTGGCGCCGTTCGCGGGCCGGCTGGCGGACCGCTGGGGCGGCAAGTACATCCTGGCCTTCGGTCTCCTGATGTTCGCCGTGGCGTCGGCGTGGATCGCGCTCGTTGCGGGGGTGGGGACGTCGTGGACGACGTTCCAGCCGCCACTCCTGATCATGGGCCTGGGCATGGGCTGCGTGTTCGCGCCGATGGCGACCGAGGCGATGCGCGGCGTGCCGCCGGTGCTCGCCGGCGCCGCCTCGGGGGTTCTCACGACGGTCCGCCAGGTCGGCGCGGTGCTCGGGAGCGCGTCCGCGGGCGCGCTGCTCCAGAACCGGCTGGCGTCGGCGCTCACGGACGAGGCCACCACGAGGGCCCACGAGATTCCGGCGACGTACCGGGAGCAGTTCATCGCCGGTTTCCAGGATGCCGGGCACCAGGGCCTGGAGGCGGGGGACGGCCGGCCGAGCCTCGGACTGCCGCTGACCGACCTCCCCGCCGCGGTGGCGGCCCAACTCCAGCGGGTGGCCACCGAGGTGTTCCGGCACGGGTTCGTCGACGCGCTGGGGTGGACGCTCGTCCTGCCGACCGTCGTGATCCTGGCGGCAGCCGTGGCGTGCCTCGGCATGACCCGGCTGGTCGGCGGCGGCTCCGCGGGCGGCCAGGCCACGGAGGCATCACCGGAGGCCGTGAGCCCAGCGGTCAGCTGACGGGCCCCAATGGGCGCGGCGCCGTACGACTCGCCTGCGTGTCGCGACACCAGCCCTGACGGAGAAACCACAGTGTGACGTTTTAGTGATCATTCATCCCGGATGATCACTAAAACGTCACACTGTGAGCTGTGG
>NZ_CDWTMG010000272.1:0-3392 GCF_977945845.1 Frankia sp. CcMO1 | reverse complement strand
GCCCTGACGGAGAAACCACAGTGTGACGTTTTAGTGATCATTCATCCCGGATGATCACTAAAACGTCACACTGTGAGCTGTGGCGAGGCTCGGCCGAGGCCGAGCCGCGCCACAGCGCGCTCAAACTCGGTGGGCGGCCGGACAAACTTGCCGCGTGTCAGCCGACCAGCGACCGCAGGGCGTCGACCCGGTCGGTCTGCTCCCAGGTGAACTCCGCCAGCGGGCGCCCGAAGTGCCCGTACGCCGCCGTCGGCCGGTAGATCGGCCGCAGCAGGTTGAGGTCGCGGATGATCGCCGCCGGCCGCAAGTCGAACACCTCCCGGATCGCAGCGGTGATCTTGCCCGGGTCCGCGGTCTCGGTGCCGAACGTCTCCAGGTAGAGGCCGACCGGGTGGGCCTTGCCGATCGCGTACGCGACCTGCACCTCGGCGCGGCGCGCCAGGCCCGCGGCGACGACGTTCTTGGCCACCCAGCGCATCGCGTAGGCCGCCGACCGGTCCACCTTCGACGGGTCCTTGCCAGAGAAGGCGCCACCACCGTGGCGGGCGTAGCCGCCGTAGGTGTCCACGATGATCTTGCGGCCGGTGAGACCGGCGTCACCCATCGGGCCACCGATCTCGAACCGGCCGGTCGGGTTCACGAGCAGGCGGACGCCGGTGGTGTCGATCCCCACCTGGTCGACGACCGGCTTCACCACGTGGTCGGCGACGTCGGGCTGCAGCAGGTTCTCGAGCGACACGTCCGCTGCGTGCTGCGACGAGACGACGACCGTGTCCAGGCGCACCGGGCGGTCGCCGTCGTACTCGATCGTTACCTGGGTCTTGCCGTCCGGGCGCAGGTAGGGCACCTCACCGGACTTGCGCACCTCGGTCAGCCGCTCCGCCAGCCGGTGGGCCAGCCAGATGGGCAGGGGCATGAGCTCGGGGGTGTCGTCGTTCGCGTAACCGAACATGAGCCCTTGGTCACCGGCACCCTGGAGGTCGAGCGGGTCCTCGCCGGCCTCGACCCGCGCCTCGTACGCGGTGTCGACGCCCTGCGCGATGTCGGGCGACTGCGCACCGATCGAGATCGAGACACCGCACGAGTGCCCGTCGAAGCCCTTCGTCGACGAGTCGTACCCGATGTCCAGGATGGTCTTGCGGACGATCGACGGGATGTCGGAATACGCCTGCGTCGTGACCTCGCCCGCGACGTGTACCTGGCCGGTAGTGACCATCGTCTCCACGGCGACCCGGCTGCGCGGGTCATGCGTGAGCAACGAGTCAAGTACGGCATCGCTGATCTGGTCGCAGATCTTGTCAGGGTGACCCTCGGTCACAGACTCAGAGGTGAACAGGCGGTACGACACGGCGCTCCTGAATGATGGGGCGACGACCCCTGTCGTCGCGTGCAGCGGCTGCTGACTGGCGCCGGAACCGGGCATGGCCGGACCACGGCTGCGCTTACTCTAGCCACCCCCTCCCCCCACGCGACCAGTCTCGTCATGTCTCGTTCACGACGCCCGGGGTTGCCGACCGTCGAAATCGCCGTCGCAACTACCCGGGGGCTGGGGCAAACCAACCCGGCCCCCGCTCCGAACGATGGGTGGCGCCACCCGGTGCCGGAGCCATCTGGAGGAGAAATGTTTGGCAAGTCCACCCCACGTCCCGGACGCCGCCGGGTACTGGCGCGAGCTTCCGCGGCGGGAGCCGTCGCGGTCGTGCTCGCCGGCGTCGTCGGCGCGGACGTCGCGACGGCCTCCAGCCACCGCGAGGCGCCCGGCATCGCCGGGACCCCGCGGCTGGACGCCACCGACGTCTTCGCGTTCCTGAGCCCCGACAAGGACGGGACCGTCACCCTGCTAGCCGACTTCCTGCCGTTCTCGGAACCCGCCGGGGGCCCGAACTTCTACACGTTCGAGGACGGCGCCTGGTACGACATCGCGATCGACACCAACGGCAACGCCAAGCCGGACATCGTGTACCGGTGGACCTTCAAGACGAAGGTGAAGGACAAGACCACCTTCCTCTACAACACGGGCCCGGTGAACAAGCTCGAGGACAAGACCCTCAACGTCGTCCAGACCTACGACCTGCAGGTCTACGAGAAGGGCAAGTGGAAGACGCTCGCGAAGGACCTGATCGCGGCGCCGTCCAACGTCGGCAAGGCCTCGATGCCCGACTACGCCTCGCTGCGCAAGCAGGCCACCCACTCGATCAAGGGCAAGGACATCGACGTCTTCGCCGGCCAGGCGGACGACCCGTTCTTCCTGGACCTGCGCGTGTTCAACCTGCTGTACGGCGGTGACCTGTCCGAGGTCGGAAACGACACGCTCCGCGGGTACAACGTCAACACGACGGCGATCCGCGTTCCCGTGAAGGATCTCGGTGGTGCCAAGAACAACATCGGCGTCTTCTCGCGGGTGTCCAAGGCGGACGCCAAGGGCAAGTACCGGCAGGTGTCCCGCCTGGGCATGCCGCTGGTGAACGAGGTCGTCATCCCGCTGTCCGACAAGGACAAGTTCAACGCGTCCGACCCCAAGGACGACGCGCAGTTCCTCAAGTTCGTGACCAACCCGGGCCTGCCCAAGGTCGTGGAGCAGGTGCTGAAGGTCCCGGCGCCGAAGGAGCCCCGCGACGACCTGGTCCAGGTGTTCCTCACAGGCATCCCGGGCCTGAACCAGCCGGAGAAGGTCACGCCGTCCGAGATGCTGCGGCTCAATCTGACGCCGGTGAAGGACCAGAAGAACAGCCGGCTCGGCGTCATCGGCGGGGACAAGAACGGCTTCCCGAACGGCCGCCGGCTGGCGGACGACACCCTGGACATCGCGCTCCAGGTGGTCGAGGGCGAGCTCGTCGGCTCCCCGAACGACCTCGGCGACGGCGTCGACACGAACGACGTCAAGCTCGAGAAGGCGTTCCCCTACATCGGGCTGCCGACCAGCGGCTCGACGTCGGTGAACTCCGGCGCTGCCAGCACCCAGAAGCTCGACTCGAAGAACACCAGCAGCGCGCTGACCAGCGCGCTGGGCGGTGGCGAGCCTCCGGTGCCGTCGGCGGGCCTGGCGGTCGCGGCCGGGGTCGCCATGGTCGGTGGCACCGGCTGGTGGTTCCTGCGGCGGCGGCGCCTGGCGCACGTGGCCGACGGGTACGACACCACGGTGATCTAGCACCCACCAGCGGCACCGATCGACGCGGACTCACCCACCGCGTCACCGGCGGGGTGGCCCCGACAAGGGACCCGGGGCCACCCCGCCCCACCCGGCACTCGGCCCGCGGCGGCGCGGGCCTCTCGGCATCAGGGGAAGAACCATGAAGCGCAGCACGACTCTCACGATCGCCGCCGCGACGGTCGCCGTCGCCGCGATCGGCGCCTCGGCGACGGCACTCGCCGGCGGCGACGCCGACCCCACC
>NZ_CDWTMG010000271.1:0-6077 GCF_977945845.1 Frankia sp. CcMO1 | reverse complement strand
GTTCAAGGAGGGCGAGCGGGTGTGGCTGTCCTGGGCGATGGCCAACCGCGACCCGTCCATGTTCGCCAACCCGAACCAGGTCGAGCTGGAGCGCAAGGGGAACCGGCACTACAGCTTCGGCCTCGGGCTCCACCGCTGCATCGGCTCCAACGTCGCCCGCACCGTGTTCAAGCGCATGGTGATCCAGGTGCTCGACCGGATGCCGGACTTCCGGTGCGAGCCCGAGGGTGCGGAGCACTACGACACGATCGGCGTCATCAACGGGATGAAGCACCTGCCCGCCACCTTCACGCCGGGTCCCCGGCTCGGTGCCGGCCTCGACGAGACCATCGAGATCCTCCAGAAGGTCTGCGACGAGCAGCGGCTCGCCGAGCCTGTCACCAACCGGAAGGGCAGTGCCACGGTCGAACTCTGACCCGGAGCCTCTGCAGCGAGGAGACGATGTGGGGCGCCCCCTGCCCTTGATCACGAGCGAGAACGAGTTCTTCTGGACGTCCGGAGCCGACGACCGGCTCCGGATCCAGGAGTGCCGGTCCTGCTCGACGTTGATCCACCCGCCGCAACCGGTATGCCGGCACTGCGGCGGGCACCGGCTGGGCGTCCGCGAGGTGTCCGGGTACGCCACGCTGATCGGCTTCACGGTCAACCACCGGTTCGGCCTCCCGGGCCTGCCCGCGCCGTACACCGTGGCGCACGTCGCCCTCGAGGAGGACTCACGGGTCCGGCTGACGACCACCGCCGTGGAGTGCGATCCCGGGCAGCTCGTGCTGGGGATGCGGATGGAGGTCCTCTTCCAGCAGGTGGAGGATGTGTGGCTGCCGCTGTTCCGGCCCGTGGCCGAGCAGGGTGAGCCGGCGGCGCTCCCGTCGGACGAGGTCGAGCCGGAACGGATCCGCAGCCTCGTCCGGCCGCCCGCCAGCACGGAGAAGTTCGAGGACAAGGTGGCCATCACCGGGATCGGCGCGTCACCGTCGGGCCGTCGGCTGATGGTGTCCCCGCTCGCCCTCACCATCCAGGCGTGCGAGCGGGCGGTGGCGGACGCCGGCCTGACGATGGCCGACATCGACGGCATCTCCACGTACCCGGGAGCCGGGCAGGTCGCCGGGTTCGGCGAGGGCGGCCTGACCCTCGTGGAGGGCGCGCTCGGCATCCGGCCGACCTGGCACAACGGCGGGTCCGAGACCTTCGGGCCTGGAGGCTCGGTGATCGCTGCGATGCTGGCGGTGGCCGCCGGCCTGGCCCGGCACGTGCTGTGCTACCGGACGGTCTGGGAGTCGACGTACGGTGAGCTCCTCAAGCATGGGCGGGCGATTCCGCTCGGTGGTAGACGGACGACGAGCTGGCTGGTGCCCTTCGGCGCGACGTCCGCCGCCCACACCCTGGCGCAGACCGCGCAGCGGCACTTCCACCGCTACGGGACCTCGCGGGAGACGCTGGGCTGGATCGCGCTCAACCAGCGGGCGAACGCTGCGCTGAACCCCTCGGCCATCTACCGCGACCCGCTCACGATGGATGACTACCTGACGGCGAGGCCGATCACCACTCCGCTCGGCCTGTACGACTGCGACGTCCCCTGCGACGCGTCCGTCGCCGTCGTCGTCTCGGCGAAGGACGCCGCGCTCGACCTGCCGAAGCCGCCGGTGCTCGTAGAGGCCGTCGGCACGCAGATCGTCGAACGGACGGAGTGGGACCAGAGCACGCTGACCCACGAGCCACAGGTGCTCGGTCAGGCGGCGCACCTGTGGACGCGGACCTCGCTGCGGCCCGGGGACGTCGACGTCGCCCAGCTGTACGACGGCTTCACGATCAACTGCCTGTCCTGGATCGAGGCGCTGGGCTTCTGCGGCATCGGCGAGGCCAAGGACTTCCTCGACGGCGGCAAGAACATCGCCCGGGACGGGCAGCTCCCGCTCAACACCCACGGTGGGCAGCTCTCGCATGGTCGGACCCACGGGATGGGCCTGATGCACGAGGCGGTCGCGCAACTGCGTGGCGAGGCGGGGGCGCGCCAGATCAGGGACGCCCGCGTGGCGGTCGTCAGTTCCGGCGGACTGACGCCGAGCGGCGTGCTTCTGCTCAGGACGGACACGTGACGGCCGACGACCGCGAACTCACCGTCGTCGGTGCCGCAGGTGACTCCCGCGCCGGGGGCCAGCCCGTCGTGTCCACCGTCGTGGATGTCGGCGGTGTCCCGATGTCCGCACTGGTCGCGGAGGTTCCGCAGCCGCGAGCCGTCCTGGTGGCGCTCCACGGCGGGTCGTCGAAGGCGGTGTACTGGGATTGCCCGGGCGAACCCCGGCTGTCGCTGCTGCGGACGGGCGCGGCACTCGGCTTCACCGTCATTGCGCTCGACCGGCCTGGATACGGCAGCTCCACGCGGTACGCGGCGGACCTGGCCGCACCCGGACGGCGGGTCGACCTCGCCTACGCCGCGGTGGACCGGCTGCTCGAGTCACGCCCCCGCGGCGCGGGCCTGTTCCTGGTCGGTCATTCGCTCGGGTGCGAGCTCGCGCTCCGGATGGCAGCCGACGATCGCCGGACCGACCTGCTGGGTGTGGAGATCGCGGGCACGGGAAGGCATCACCACGCCGCCGCGCTGAACATCATCGACACGTCGCGGCTCGACGGGACGCCCCTCACCGAACGCGGCGGCCTGCGCAGGCTCCTGTGGCATCCGGCCCGGCTCTACCCGGCCGGCATCGTCGGCGGGGCCCTCATCACGTCACCGTCGCCCGGCTACGAGGGCGCCGTGGCGGCCGGTTGGGCGACGAGCGACTTCCCGGAACTGGCCGGCCAGGTGCGCGTCCCGGTCCACTTCACCGTCGGCGAGTACGAGATGGTGTGGCGCTCGGACCCTGCGGCGCTCGCAGACATCGCGGCCCTGTTCACCGCCGCGCCTCACGTCGCCGTCGACGAGCAGGCGGGGGCCGGGCACAATCTGAGCGTCGCGCTGACCGCGACGGCATACCACCTGAAGGTCCTGTCGTTCGTCGAGGAATGCGCGGTCCGCCGGGAGAGTGGCCAGGACAGCCGGATGAGCGATGCGGGCTGAGCGGCGGCGGATGGCGCGGTCGCAGTGTCAAGACCAGACCGGGAGGTGACGTGATGGACGCGGATGTCGCCGCGCTGCTGATCGTTCGGGTGATCATCGGTGTTGTCATGATCGCCCACGGACTCAACCACTGGCGGGGTGGCGGCCGGATCGAGGGCACCGCGCGCTGGTTCGGCGGACTCGGCCTGCGCTACGGCACGTTGCAGGCCTGGACGAGCGTGGTGACCGAGATCGGTGCCGGTGCGCTGCTCGTCGTCGGCCTGCTCACGCCGCTGGCCTGTGCCGCCGTCGTCTCGGTGATGCTGGTCGCGGGCCTGCTCGCGCACCGGCCGAACGGGTTCTTCGTCTTCCGGGAGGGCTACGAGTACGTGCTCGTGCTCGCCGCGGTCTCGGTCGCGCTCGCGATCCTGGGCCCGGGCACGGCATCGGTGGACCACGCGGCCGGGATCGAGGTGGACGGCTGGGCGGGTGGCGCCATCGCCCTCGGAGTTGGCGTCGTCGCGACGGCGGGCCTGCTGGCGGCGTTCTGGCGGCCACAGCCGGCGCCGGTGGCCGCGGCGTCGACGTCGGGATGACGAGGGAGCGTGTGGTGAGAGTCGGTTTCATCGGCCTGGGCAGCCAGGGCGGGCCCATGGCCCGCCGAATCGTCGAAGCCGGCCTCGCGACGACGCTGTGGGCGCGCCGTCCGGCGGCGCTCGAGCCGTTCGCGGACACGGCCGCGAAGGTGGCCGGATCGCCGGCGGAGCTCGCCGCCGCCAGCGACGTCGTCGGCATCTGCGTGGTGAACGACGCCGACGTCGAGGAGGTTGTGACCGGGGACGGGGGAGTGCTGGCCGGGCTCCGCGCGGGCGGTGTGATCGCCGTGCACAGCACGGTGCATCCGGACACGTGCCACCGGCTGGCCGCGGTGGCCAGGAGCCGGGGTGTCGATCTCGTGGACGCGCCGGTGAGCGGTGGCGGCATGGCGGCCGACGCCGGCCGTCTTCTGGTGATGGTGGGGGGTGAGCCGGTGGCCGTCGAGCGGTGCCGGGCGATGTTCGCTACCTATGGGGACCCCGTCGTCCACATGGGTCCGCTCGGGGCGGGGCAGGTCGCCAAACTGCTCAACAACGTCCTCTTCACTGCGAACCTCGCGAACGTGGCCGGCCTGCTCGACATCGGCCGGGCGCTCGGCGTCGACCTGGCGCGGCTCACCGAAGCCCTCTCGCACGGCACTGGGAACAGCTTCGCGCTGAACCGGGTCGCGTCGGCGGGCGGCACGCTCGATCGCCTCGCGACCCATGCCGGCGCCTTGCTGCGCAAGGACGTGGGGCTGGTGGCCGAGTTGCTCGCTGCGGCGGGTGCGTCCGGGGGAATCGTGCTGGACGCCGCCGACGTCGCGCTGGCACGCATGGACCAGGCCCGCTGACCGGTGTGATCAGCGGCGGGGGGCCTCCCGGGCGGTAGTTCCGTCCGCAGCGCGCTGGGTGGTCGCCACCCGACTCGGTATAACTGCCATGAAACCGTTTACGATATCGGTGTCAGCGGACTTTTACCGAGTCTGGTGGCGACCGCCCACGCGCACGTGCGCGCCACGGGGACGACGGCGTCCGGCCTGCCGACGTCAGGCCCGGAGCAGGTCCTTCTGCACCTTGCCGGTGGCGTTCAGCGGCAGTTCGTCGCGGAACTCGACGTACCGGGGCACCTTGTAGCCGGCCATCCGCTCGCGGCTCCAGGCGATCAGCTCCTCCGCCTCGACCGCGCCCCGCCGCACCACGAAGGCCTTGCCGACCTCGCCCAGCCGCTCGTCCGGGACGCCGATCACGGCGGCCTGTGCGACGGCCGGATGCTCCAGGAGGAAGCCCTCGATCTCGGCCGGGTACGCGTTGAACCCGCCGACGATGAACATGTCCTTCTTGCGGCCCACGATCCGCAGGTACCCGCGCTCGTCCAGCGTCCCGAGGTCGCCGGTGTGGAGCCAGCCGTCCGGGTCGACGGCCTCCGCGGTGGCTGCCGGATCGTCCAGGTACCCCTGCATGACGCTGTAGCCGCGGACAAGCACCTCGCCGTCGTCCGCGATGCGCACGTCCACGCCGTGGCACGGCCTGCCGACCGTGGTCGCGATGTCTTCGAACGAGTCACCGGGACGGGACGCCGTCGCCGTTCCCGCCTCGGTCAGGCCGTAGCCGGTCATGATCGAGCGGAATGGCAGCTCCTCCCTGATCCTGCGGATGAGCTCGACGGGGATGTCGGCAGCCCCGGTCACGGCCGTCCGGAGGGACGACAGGTCGCGGTCCCCGGGCGCCGCCAGCAACGAGTGGTACAGCGTCGGCGGGCCGGGGAGCATCGTGATCCGTTCCCGCTCGACGACCTCGAGCACGCGGTCGACGTCGAACACCGCCATCGGCACGATCGTGGCGCCGCGGATCAGCGAGGCGATGCAGCCCGCCTTGTACCCGAAGGTGTGGAAGAACGGGTTGACGATGAGGTACCGGTCGCCCTGCCGCAGGTCCGCGAGATCGCACCACTCCGCGTACAGCCGCAGGGTCTGGACGTGGTTCATCATCACGCCCTTGGGCCGGCCCGTCGTGCCGGAGGTGAACAGGATGTCGGCGACGTCCTCGCCGTCCACCTTCCGCTCCAGCGGGGTCCCGCTGGCGAGGAAGTCGGACTTCAGGTCGAGCACCGGCACGCCGGACGGAACGTCGAACTCCTGGCCGAGGAATCCCGCCTGGACGAGCACCGCCTTCGCGCCGCTCCGGGTGATGACGTCGCCGGCCTCGGCGGCCCTGAACCGGGTGTTCACGGGCACGAGAACGCCGCCCGCGGTGAGCAGGCCGAACGCCGCGACGATCCACTCGGCCGAGTTGGGCGCCCAGATCGCGACCCGGTCGCCCTTCTCGACGCCGAGCGACGCGAACGATCCCGCCGCCACGCGCACGCGCTCGGCGAGTTCGGCGAAGCTGATCCGGAGGGCGCCGTCGACGACCGCTTCGGCATCGCCGAAGCGGTCGCCCGCGCTCAGCACCATCTCCGGGATGGTGCG
>NZ_CDWTMG010000270.1:0-6094 GCF_977945845.1 Frankia sp. CcMO1 | reverse complement strand
GCCGTGTTCACCGCGGCCACCCGTTCCATGCGTCCCTCCTCCCGAGCGTCCCTCCTCCCGAGCGTGACGCCTCCCGAGCATGACGCGAGCAACATCATACTTTCAGGTACCTGTAAGTTTCAGGTACCGAAGACAACACCGCCGGCGAGGAGTTCGAGACGGCGGGCCGGGCGGGCCGAGCGGGCAGCCCGACCGGGCAGCCCGTTACCCGAGCGGAGCGAGGCCGAGGTGCTCGCGCAGCGTCGTCCCCGAGTAGTCGGTGCGGAATACGCCGCGCTCCTGGAGCAGCGGCACGACCGTGTCGGCGAACTCATCCAGCCCGCCCGGGGTGATGTGCGGGACGAGGATGAACCCGTCGCTGGCGTCCTCCTGGACGAACTTGTTGATCGTCTCGGCTACAGTAGCGGCCGAACCGATGAACGGCTGCCGTCCGGTGACCTCGATGACCACCTCGCGCAGCGAGAGCTTCTTCGCCTCGCCGAGCTCGCGCCACTGCCGGACGGTCGCCTGCCGGTCGTCGAACATCCGCACGCTGGCCCGGCCCTTCGAGATGGTGTTCTCCCCCAGTACCGGGTCGACCTCGGGCACCGGGCCGTCCGGGTCGTAGCCGGAGAGGTCGCGGTTCCAGAGCTGCTCGGCGAACAGGATCGCCGTCGCCCCGCTGACCTGCTGGCGCCGGATCACGCCGGCCCGTTCCCGCGCCTCGGCGTCGGTGTCGCCGAGGACGAAGGTCGCCGCCGGCAGGACCACCAGTTGCTCGGGTCTGCGGCCGTGGCGGGCCAGGCGGCCCTTGATGTCGGCGTAGAAGGCCTGGCCCGCGTCGAACGTGCTGTGCCGACTGAAGATCGCGTCGGCGGACGAGGCGGCGAACTCGCGGCCGGCTCCCGAGTCGCCGGCCTGGAAGATGACCGGCCGGCCCTGCGGGCCGCGCGGCACGTTGAAGTGGCCGCTGATGTCGAAGAACGCGTCGTGCAGGTCGAACACGCCCGGCCGCGGCGTCCGCAGGAAGACCCCGGACTCCTTGTCGGCCACGATCTCGTCGCCGTGCCAGGAGTCGAACAGCTCCCACGCCGTGCGCAGGAACCGCTCGGCGCGGGCGTAACGGTCCTCCTCCCGCAGGTAGCCACCGCGGCCGAAGTTCTCCCCCGTGAACGCGTCCCACGACGTGACCACATTCCACGCGGCCCGACCGGCGGAGAGATGGTCGAGGCTGGCGAACTGCCGGGCGACCTCGTAGGGCTCGTTGAATGTGGAATTGATGGTGCCGGCCAGCCCCAGCCGTTCGGTCACCGCGGCGAGCGCCGCGAGCACGGTGAAGGTGTCCGGCCGGCCGACGACGTCGAGATCGTGGATGCGCCCGTTCTGCTCACGCAGGCGCAGCCCCTCGGCCAGGAAGAAGAAGTCGAACTTCGCCCGCTCCGCGGTCCGGGCCAGGTGGGCGAAGGAGCTGAACTCGATCTGGCTGCCCGCCTGCGGATCACTCCACACCGTCGTGTTGTTCACTCCGGGAAAGTGCGCAGCCAGGTGGATCTGCTTGATCGGCCTGCTCATCGGGGGTCCTCCGGAATCCTGCGTGACGTCCGCCGCCGAGAGTCGGATCAACGATCAGACGGTGGCGTAGCGGTTGGCGGGTCGCGGCAGGCCGAGGTGGCCGCGCAGGGTGGTGGCCTGGTAGGCGGTGCGGAAGGCGCCACGGTGGTGGAGTTCACCGACGAGCCCGCGGGTGATGGCTTCGAGGTCGTGGGGAAGGGCGGCCGGGCGTAGTCGGAACCCGGTCAGCCCGGTGGATCGCCAGTCGAGGAGAAGGTCGGCGAGGTCGCCGGGGGTACCGGCGAAGATCAGCGCGTCGGAGGTGTAGGGCTCACCGGCACGGGCATCGAGACGACCGCGCCGTTCGGCGGCCTGCTCCGCGGAGGCGTCGAGGAGAACGACGAGATCGGCGAAGACGTGCAGGGTGTCGTCGGCGCGTCCGGCCGCGGCCTGTTCGGCGCGGATCTCGCCGACGATCGCCCGGGCGTCGGCGGCGGTGTGCGGGGTGATGTAGGCGACGTCGGCGGCGCGGGCGGCGAGCCGGTAGGAAATGGTGCTGTGGCCCAGGGCGGTGACCAGCGGCTGGCCCTGGGGCGGACGGGGGACGATGGAGGGCCCGCGGACGGAGAACCAGCGGCCTTCGAAGTCGATGTAGTGCAGTTTGTCGCGGTCGATGAACCGTCCGGTGGCGGTGTCGCGGATCTCGACGTCGTCTTCCCAGCTGTCCCACAGCCGGCGTAGGACCTCGGCGTAGTCGGCGGCCTCGTCGAACAGGTCGCTGATGACCGCCTGGGCCTGGGGGGTCTGGTAGTCGGCGATGGTGGGGAGGTCGCGTCGGCCGAGGTGGGGAGTTTCGCCGGGGCGCAGGGCCTGGACGCGCACCCCGGCGCGGCCAGTGCTGGTGTAGTCCAGGGTGGCGATGGCCTTGGAGATGTGGAACGGCTCGGTGTGGGTGGTGGTGACTGCGGGGACGAGGCCGATGTGGCTGGTCAGGGGGGCGACCCGGGCGGCGGTCAGGACGGCGTCCAGGCGGCCGCGGACCTGGTCGGTACGCCCGTCGGGGCCGTCGAGACGGGAGGTCTGCAGGGCGAGGGAGTCCTCGATGGTGACGAAGTCGACCAGCCCGCGTTCGGCTTCCAGGACGAGGTCGGTCCAGTAGCGGGCGGTGAACAGCTCGGCCGGGCGGGCATCGGGCTCCCGCCAGGCCGCCGGATGCCACCCGGCTCCGTCCAGAGCGACGGCGAGACACAGCTCCGCGAGGGCGGTCATCGGGTCGGATCCAACATGCGGCGCATCGGGATCTCCTCAGACGGTGGGTGGCCGGGCGGTGGGTGGCCGGGCGACGGACGGTGGACGGCGTCGGGCGCTGCCTCACCGCACCGAGATCGGCGCCGGAAGCGATGGTGCGCGGGTGGTGGCGCTGAGGGCGCGCCCGGAACTCCGGCCACGAAGGTGCCGGGGACGCGCCCGATCGGGGGACAGCGCGGGGCCGTCAGCGACAGCGGCTGGTCTCAGCGCGCCCGTAGTCGATGCAGCGGCGGCACGTCAGCAATGGAGATGTGCGCACACTTTTCACTCTGAGTAGGTGAACGTTGCCGCGTCAAGAAGGAGGTGGGAATGTGACGTGCGATACGTCAGGCCCGCGCGGGAAGTTCGGGTGCGCAGCCGGGCCCGACCGTATGATTGTCCAATGGATGAGATAGTAATCTCATATTCCGAGACGCCGGGCTGGGATCCCGAGACCTACGACGGGGAGCGCCGCCGGCTCGTCCCCTCCTTCGACCTGCTGTACGGATCGGTCGGCGACCTGGTGGCGCGCCAGGGTGGCGCCCGACCGGCGGTGCTCGACCTCGGCGCGGGCACCGGTCTGCTGGCCGCCGCGGTCGCCGCGGCCGTCCCCGACGTCCGGTTGCACCTGTTCGACGACGCCGCGCCGATGCTGGCCAAGGCCCGGGCGCGGCTGTCCGCCGGCTCGATCGAGGCCGTCACCGTCGCGGACCTCGCCTCCGCCCTGCCGACCGGCCCGTTCGACGCGGTCGTCTCGGCGCTGGGCATCCACCACCTCGACGACCCCGGCAAGCGCGACCTGTTCCGCCGGGTGCGCGACGTCCTGTGGCCGGATGGGCTGTTCGTCAACCTCGAGCAGGTCAACGGCCCGACTGCCGCCCTGACCCGGCAGTACGAGGACATGCACGAACGGCAGGCTCGGGCGGCGGGTTCAGACGACGCCGAGTGGCAGGCCGCGTTGCGGCGGATGTCCTTCGATCGGTGCGCGCCGCTCGCCGACCAGCTCGACTGGCTGGCCGACGCCGGATTCGCGCCGGTCGACTGCGTCGCCAAGCACGGCAGGTTCGCGGTCTATGCCGGCTGGCGCCCCTGAGCCCGTCCACGGCCCACCCCGTCACCCGGCGGGGCACCAGCCGGTGAGCCTCACATCAGCTGCCGGGCGACGTCCGTCCGCACACCTGCCAGGGCGGTGTAGGCCGCGCCGCCCGGACATTCGGTGGCCATCCAGTCGCGGTGCCCGCTAACGGCCGGGACGGTACGACGCCTGCCACTCACCGGATGGACGTAGTGGACGGTGCCGAGCGGGTCGAGATGATGCGCTCCGGTCAACGCGAGCAGCACCAGGACGAGCGTGCGACGGGCGGCGGCGGTGGGGGTGCGCGTCCGCAGGTCACCGAGCAGCGCGACGCCGACGTTGCCGGCGTTGAAGTCCGCCACGTGCGCACCCGTCACCACGTAGCCGTCCTCCCGGTGGCCGGGAACGCTCTCCGTTCCCGACCACCGGCCCTCGTAGAGCGTGCCTGCCTCGTCGATGAGGAGGTGGTACCCGATGTCCGACCATCCCCGCTCGACCGTGTGGAAGTGGTAGATCGCCCGCACGGTGGCGGCGGGGTTCGGATCGTCGTTGGGCGTCACCGTGTGATGAACCGTGACAACCTGGCCCGGGTGGTACGTCGGTTTCCAACCGCTGCCGGGTGAGGGGGACAGCCGCAGCGACTCGTCCGCGCCCCACGCGGCCCGGGGCAGGTAGCGCAGGTCGAGCGTCGCCGGCAGCCGGACGGGGGCGACCGGGGCGGCGGCGACGATCTGGGCGCGGCGAAGAGCCCCGGCGACCGGGCGGCGCGCGAAGCCGAAGACGCAGAAAGGGCGGCGCGCGAAGCCGAGATCGCGGAAAGGGCGGCGTAGGCGGACACAATGGGTGCCGTTAACCGCTGCAACGGCCCCGACGTCGTGTTCAGGGCGGTGGACGTCACGGACGTCGCGCCGGGTGGCAACCACAGTTCGTAGCCGGTCGCGCGGTGCGCGGCGACCAGCACGGCGGCGCTCCTCCCCCCGGCCGGCGGGTCGTCCCGATCCACCGGACAGCCGACCGCCAGCGGCCGCCATGCGTCGAACCCACCCCCCGGCTGGCGCAGCCGGATCTCGGCGCCCCGAGAAGCGGCACCGCCGGGACCGCCGGTGCCGGCGGTGCCGGCGGTCCCCGTGCCGGCACCCCCGGGACCGGCCCGGCCATCCGCCGCGCGATCCTTCCCGTCACGGGTCCATCGGACGGCCACGTAACCGATGTCGAAATCCGACGTCGCGGGCCCCACTCCCCTCGTCACGGCGGCCAGGGTCCGGGGCACGAGCACGACACGCGTCCCCGGCGCCGAGAAGGCCCGCGCTTCCGCACCGGGTCGGACCCCTGCGGCCGGTGGCCCGGCCGGGCCAGCGGACGCGCTGCTCGGCGCGGCGTCGAGCAGCGTCTCCGCCCATCCACCCAGACCGGCACCGGCGAGACCGAGAATTCCGCGCCGGGACAGACCGGGCTCACGGCGACGCCGGCGAAACGGGTCAGCGGCATGGGACATGAGGCGTCCTTCGGGTCGTCATGGTCGAGACATTGGCACGCTACGGTAGTCGATGCCTTACCCTGTGCATCAAGGCGCCAAGAGATCCACCACGAGCTACCCGGCGGCAACGGGGACGGGGAATACGTCCCGGCGTCACGGGAAGGTCCATAAGCATCCGTTCGGGAGGACCTGAGCATCCGTTCGGGAGGAGGAGTGCCATGGTCGGGAAGAAGCCGCAGACCGACAAAACCGACAAGAAGGCGCAGGCCGACGAGATGCGGGACGATGTTCCGTCCACCATCGCCCGCTCCGACGATCAGGCCATCCGCACCTGGAAGAAGACCCACGACTCGGCGGTGGAGACCTACGGTGAGGGTGCGCGTGCCCACCGTGCGGCCTTTGCCGCCCTCAAGCACACCCACGAGAAGGTGGGGGACCGTTGGCGGCCGAAGGGTCGGCCCGGTCCCTCCGACGAGCAGGCCGCCACGCCGACGCCCGCCTCCCGGCACAGCGGGCCGACCGCCGAGGGCGTGGACGCGAACGCCTCGCTGACGCACCTGCGCGCGCTCGCCCGCGAGCTCGGCATCCCCGGCCGATCGACGATGTCGAGGGACGATCTCGTCGAGGCAATCAAGAAGGCCAACCGCAGGCGGACCGCGCAGGCCCGCAGCGGCGCGTAGGAGCCGTCCGCTCCTGAGAATACCGACCAGGACCAAGATTGGCGT
>NZ_CDWTMG010000269.1:0-6125 GCF_977945845.1 Frankia sp. CcMO1 | reverse complement strand
GCCCCCGTTCGAGGAGTACAACCGGCACCTGGGACGGTACTTCCCGGACATCATGCGGATTATGAATCTGCCGCTGGAGATGGAGGAGCCGTTCGTCCGCGAGAGCTATCGGCTGGCCCACCAGGTGGTGCTTTTCGAAGGGATCGCCGCGCTGCTGCGGACCCTGCACGAGCGCGGCCTCGGGCTCGCGGTCGCCACCGGCAAGGCCGGTCCACGGGCCCGGCACCTGCTGGGTGAGCTCGACATTTTGCCGATCTTCAATTATGTCATCGGCTCTGATGAGATCGCCCGTCCCAAACCGGCGCCGGACATCGTGAACCGGGCACTCGAACTGTTGGGCGTGGCGCCGAGTGAGGCGATGATGATCGGGGACGCGGTCGCCGACCTGGAGAGCGCGCGTGCGGCCGGCGTGATGGCGGTGGCCGCGCTGTGGGGCGAGGCGGACGGCGCCGAGCTGGTCGCGGCCGAGCCGGACGCGGTGCTGCGCCGGCCCGCGGAGTTGCTGTCCCTTCTCCGGCCGCACCCGGTCGAACCCGCCGGCACCGCCGGTGTCCCCGCGGCTCAGGCCGGCCGACCGATCCTCGCCGGCGGCTGAGCCGCCAGGAGCGCTCCGAACAGGGAGGACAGGCCGCCCAGCAGCGCCGGGCGGATGGGCGCGGGCGGATGTCCCGGGCGGGCAAGGGCCTGGGCATGCTCGGCGACCGCCTGCGGAAATCCAGGCAGGCCGGCCGCGAACCCGCCGCCGACCATCGCCATCGCGGGATGCAGCAGTTCGGTCAGCCCGACGACGGCCGTGGCGATCGCCGCGGCGCTCTCGCCCACTGTCCGCACCGCCCAGGGGTCGGCCGCGAGCCAGGCTGCGCGCAGGTCCGCGAAGGTCACCTCCTCACCACGCCGCTGGGCGGCCCGGCGCAGGGTGGCCGGCCCGGATGCGGTTGCCTGCACACATCCGCGGCGGCCGCAGTCACAGCTGGGCCCGCCGGACGAGATGATCAGATGTCCGATCTCGCTGGAGCCGCGACCGGGCCCCGGGCAGGACCGGCCGCCGAGCACGATCCCGCCGCCGACGCCCGTCCCGACCCCCAGGTAGACCACGTTCTCACAGCCGGCCGCGTCCGCCTCCGCGAGCGCGGCCAGATCGCCGTCGTCGCCGCAGACCACGGTGGTGCCCGGCAGCAGATCCCGCAGCGCGGCGCCGAGGTCGAGCCCGGTCCAGGCCGGCCGGCCCGGCCATGTTGTGACCCGGCCGGCGGCGTTGATGGTTGCGGGCATCGCCACGCCGACGGCGTCGACCCGACCGCCCCATCGGGCGGTCAGCGCGGCAACGTGTGCGGCGAGATCGTCGATGTCCTGGGTGGCGGTCGCCGACGGCGACCACTGGAAGGTTGTCTCCACCGGCCTGACGCGACCGTCCGGTCCGTCCGGTCCGTCCAGTCCGCTCGGCCTGGCCGGGCCGACCTGCTCGTCGCCTCCCGTCGGGTCCGCCACGGCCTGTGCGGCCTCGATGCGCAGCGCGACCTTGGTGCCGCCCACGTCGATACCCAGACAGCCGGTTAGAGGTTGTGCACGCATGAGCCCTCGCAGATCGTCAGGCGGGTGCCGCCGGGACGAGATCGAAGAACGAGCGGTAGAAGCCGATCTGGTGGGCGAGCATGTGGATGCCCGGATGGGTCGGCAGGCCGAGTGCGGCCGCGGCCCGCAGCAGGCGGGTGTCGGGCGGTTTCATGATGATGTCCGCCACGACGCAGCCCGCCGCGAGCCCGTCCGGCGGGAAGGGGAGCGGATCGTCTGGACGCAGGCCGAGCGGCGTGGCGTTCACCGCGAGATCGACATCGTGCAGCAGGGGTGCCGCGACGCCGACGGCGCGGCCCGGCCAGTGCTCGTCGAGGCGGGCGAGCAGGCCGTCGCGCTTCTCCCGGTCCGGATCGTAGATCGACAGCCGCGTGCTGCCGGCGTCGAGCAGCGCGGCCGCGATGGCGCTGCCGGCGCCGCCCGCGCCCACTAGCGAGACCCGCGTTCCGGCCACCGGGCGTCCGGCGGCCGTCAGCCCCCGGACGAATCCCGCTCCGTCGAAGTTGTCGGCCTGCCAGCGCCCGGACGAGCCGCGGCGCAGTGCGTTGGCGCTCCCGCTGATCGCGGCCGCCGGACTGCGTTCGTCGGCGAGGGCGCAGGCGGCGACCTTGTGCGGAATCGTGATCAGGATGCCGTCCAGGTTCTCGATGCGCCGGAGTCCATCGAGTACGGCGGGGAAGTCCGCCGGCCGGGCGTGCACCGGTACGAGGACGGCGTCGAGCCCGAGTTCGTCGAACAGCGGATTAAGTAACGACGGCGCCTGTACCTGCTTGACGGGATCCCCGACGACGGCGAACAGGCGGGTGGTGCCCGTGATGGCACGCGGGGCCGGTGGCATGGGCGTCAGGCCAGCGGCCCGCGCGGCATGTCGCCGAGCGTCTTCATGACCAGGTCTTCCGGAATGTCGCCCACCAGCTGTGGGCCGTCCGCGCCGTCGAGCACGAAGGTGAGGCCGGTGTTCGTCGACTTCTTGTCCAGACGCATCACGGCGACGAGCTCGGCGGCGTCCGCCTCAGTGGGCAGTGCCGTCGGCAGCCCGTACCCGCGGACCACGTCCAGGTGCTCGCGGACCCGATCGTCCCCGATCCGGCCGAGCTCCCCGGCGAGACGGCCGGCGAATACGGTGCCGATCGCCACCGCCTCACCGTGGCGCAGCGCGAAGTCGGTGGCGCGCTCCAGGGCATGCCCCAGGGTGTGGCCGTAGTTGAGGATGTGGCGCAGGCTCGAGTCCCGTTCGTCCCGGGCGACGACGGCGGCCTTGAGCGCCACGCTGGCGGCGATCTGCTCCGTCACCGGCAGACCGCGTAGGTCCCCGGTGCCGATGGAGTGGGCCCGCGCGATCTCGCCGTAGCCGTTGATCCACTCCCGCTGGGGCAGGGTCCGCAGGTAGTCGGTGTCGCAGAGGACGGCGCTGGGTTGCCAGTAGGCGCCGAGGAGGTTCTTGCCGGCGGGCAGGTTCACCGCCGTCTTCCCGCCGACGCTCGCGTCCACCTGGGCGAGCAGGGATGTCGGGAGGTGTACCACCGCCACGCCGCGGTGGTACAGCGCCGCAGCGAGCCCGACGACGTCCGTGGTGGTCCCTCCGCCGCAGGAGATGCGACGTCTGACCGGGTCAGCCCGAAAGCCGCGAACCGGCCGCAGAGCGCCTCGACGTTCGACAGGTTCTTGTCCGTCTCGCCGTCCCGTGCGGCCAGCCGCAGCACCGGCACGCCCGGGTCGGGGACCGCGTCCTGCGGCCGCGCCGAGACGATGACGGCCCGCCGGGCGCCGATCCGCGCGACGATGTCGGGCAGGATTCGGCGGACCCCGGGACCGATATCGATCGGATAGCTGCGTGAGCCGAGGTCCACCGAGACCCGTCGATGATCGGCGGTGATCCGCTCGATCGGGCTCGTCCGCTGCGCTGTGAGCATGCCCGTCAAGGTGTGCCTTCCGGATCCGCGGTCGCGTGCTAGCGCCTGCCTGGTGCCTTGCGGTGGTGCGTTGCGGTGGTTCTGCACGGGCCGCCGCGGCAATTCTGCCGCGCCCGGGAGTCGCCCCCCTTCCGTCGGGTCGGGTGTGAGCCATCGCACCTCCTCCCGTTCGTCTTCGTCGCTCGCGCGCGCCGCCGACGCCCCGCGTGGGTCGCTGCCCCGCGTGGATCCGTGCCCTTGTGTGGATCCGCGCCCCGCGCGAATTGATGCATGGTGCACGCAGAGTAGGGTCGTGTGGTGGGTTCAGACGACGGCGCGAGGCTCGCGGCATCGCTCGGACTTCTCCTCACCCGGCCGAATCGGACGCGTCTGTTCGGGGAGCTGCTCTCCTCGGCGGACGTCGGACTCGACGAGGCTGTCTACCCCGTGCTCAACGGTCTGGCCCGCACGGGCCCGACCACGGCGCGCAAGCTGAGCATGGAGATCGGCATCGACCGTTCGGTGGCGAGTCGGCACAGTGATCGTCTCGAGGCGCTCGGGTTGCTGCTCCGTTCGGCCGATCCCGATGACGCCCGCGCGGTCCGCCTGACGCTCACCGACGAGGGCCGGGCCGCCATCGATCGCTCTCGGCGTCGGCTGGCTGACGTCTTCCAGCGCATGCTCGACGACTGGCCCGCCGAGGACGCGCGCGCCTTCGTCGCCGGCATGGATCGCTTTGTCGCGGAGGGCGCGCTCAAGCCCGCGGGGCGACCTGGATACGCCCGCGGAACATCGGGAGGCCCGTACCCACAGAGAGGCCGCCCGGCTCGGGGGGTGCCGGGCGGCCTCGATTGATGATGACATTTGGATGGCCGCCGAGACAAGTCCACGAAGACGGCAGGTTTCGGACAATAATCACCAACCGTCCCGTCCGGCGCCCCCGGGGATGAGTTCGATCAGTAGTCCGGAACCCGCGTCGAGATAGGCCTGTCGCGGGTTCCGCGCGTCCGGCCGGAGCTGCTCGACCAGGCATCCCGCGGCGACCGCCCGGTGCAGGCACGCCGGCAGGTCGTCGACCTCGTAGCCGATGGAGAACATTCCCTCGCCGCATTGGTCGAGAATTTCCCGCCCTGTCCACGGCCGGTCGCCGGGTTCCACCAACTCGACCAGGCTGCTGCCGAAGCGGCCGAACGCGATCCGGACGTTCTTGATCATGATCGGTCGATCGCGCCAGAGGGCGGGGCCGGAGACGACCCGCGACTCCCACGCGTCGACCCGGAGGGAGACGGCGTATCGTTCCCGGGCAGCATCGAGGTCCGCGACGAGGATGCCGAGATGGTGGAACGTCAGCTCGCCCAGCATCTTCTCGATGACCCGCGCCGCCAGCAGGGCGGAGGCCGGTGAATGGGGCGTGGTGCGGACGGACGGCGACGCCGGATCCGGCGTCGTCCGGATCCGGTCCTCCCGATTCTGGATGATTGTCTCCATCACCGCGGCTCCCTCCATGCCTCTGGCCCGGGCAGAGGGCGAGGACGCCGATCGTATCGTCGTCCTCCGGGCTGTTCTCGCCGTCCCGCGGGTACCATCGATTAGGACGATCCCGTCGCGGATGGACGCGGGACGGCCCCGGCCTTTAGAGGCCCGGCCTTTAGGAGTCGAAATGAAATAACTTGCGCGTTTCGAACCCTCCACAGGCCTGTGACCTGCGATGATGCTCTCGATCACGTATTTGTTACTTCATTACGTCCCCTTAGCGGCCCGGCCTTTAGAGGATTGCCGGAGTGGGCACCCCACCCGTGCGGGTGAGTAGATCGTCGAGGTCGTACTCGTACCAGCGGCGGAGCGGCTCGGGGGAACTCGTGCGCCCCCACTCGTACATGCGGCGCTGGGCTTCGAAGGAGCCGTCGTGCCAGCGGCGCAGCACATCGCCCAGCCGGAGCGGAGTGGGGAGGAAGTCGGCGCCGCCCAGCAGAGTGGCGAGCCGCTCGACGGCGGCGGCTGGGGCCAGCCGGCCGGCCTCGACCTCGTCCATCACGGCGTTGAGCGAGTCGAAGAAGGGCTGGAATTCCGGCAGGTCGGGGCAGAAGGTGCCCAGATGTGGCGCGTCGAGCAGGCGGTCGAACAGCGCCGGATCGCCCTTTTCCAGATAGCCGAAGTAGGTTCCGACAAGCCGGGAGATGCCCATGTTCCAGCCGAGGAACCACACCTTCGACCACGCCCGCCACAGGTCGAAATCGCGGAACGAGATGTAGGAGCCGTGTACGAGCTTATCGTTGACGTCCAGGATCGTCTGGTTGAGCGTGTCGATGTGGCCGAAGCGTTCCGCCGAGAAGTCGTCGTCGGCGAGGGCCTCCATCAGAACTGGTGCGAGGGCGTAGATGACCTGCATGGTGTTGGCCATGCCACGGGAGAACAGCGCGTCGATCGCCCCGGCTGCGTGGGACATCATCGCCCAGCGGTCACCGACCGTCCGTGAGCTGGAGTACTGGGTGCGACCGGTGGAGATCCAGTCCCAGGCGGGCCGGGCACCGGCGAACTGGCGCGCGATACTGGGGAACCGCTCGAGATAAGCGTTCCATTCCTGCTCGGCTGGTACCGAGGGATCCCTGGGGAAGCGTCGCGAGTCAAGGTTGAGCCCGACGCTGCACAGTGGGTTGGGGG
>NZ_CDWTMG010000268.1:0-6140 GCF_977945845.1 Frankia sp. CcMO1 | reverse complement strand
GGGCCGGTATGGGAATCCCGTTGAGTCTTTTACTCTTGGCCCTCGGCGCCATCCTCGCCTTCGCGGTCCGCTCCGAACCGTCCGGGCTCGACATCACGGCCGTGGGCATCATCCTGATGTGCGTCAGCGCCATTGGGCTCGGCCTCACCCTGTACCGCGACCAGTGGCGCAGAAAGATCGTCGAAGAGTCGGCCGAGAACGGCGTGCCCGCGCTCATGCCGCTCGATGACGGCATCATCGTCGACCCGTCCGCCCCATTCGAGGCCCCGCACCGGCGCGAGCTGGGACTGGCCCCCGAGGAGGATCGTCGGCTGAACCCCTCACGCCACCCGGAGGCGACCTCCGGTGACGGGCAGCCGGCCATCCACGTGCACGTCGAAGGGGACCACCCCGTGTCGCCTCACTGAACCGTGCTCCTTCACCGGTCCGCCTGCCCACCGCCCGGTCCGGTTCCCAGGGCGGTCCGTGGGGACGGACCAGGGAACCGGACCGGGCGCTCGTCCGCGGGGTCGAGCCGGGATGGTCGGTTCAGGAGGTGCGTAGCGGCGGGAACGCCTGATCGAGCTCGTTGCGCATGTCCCGCTTGAGGATGTCGTCGGCATCCGAGGAGGACTGACCCTCGAGTAGGAACCGAGCCACTCGTAGGGTGAGGTCGACCCGCTCAGCCAGGTTGAGCGTGCCGGTGAACCGGCCGCTGGAGTTGGCGGAGGTCAGAACCTTGGCGACGAACTCGTCCGCGGCCTGCAGTGCCTCCACTCGCGTCATGGTTCCACCTCTTTGTGCCGGAAGCCGGTCAGAGGCGCAACCGTACCAGGGAGCGGAATCTGGGCTGTTGTGTGCCCCTCTTGCGTGCAGTGTGCCCGTTTGTGGTCAACTGGTGGATCCGATGAGCCGATCAGGACCAGGCGAGTGCCACCGTGGGATCAGTGAGGACGGCACCCACGTCGGCGAGGACCGCGGAGCCCAGCGCGCCGTCGACGATGCGATGGTCGAACGAGAGCGCCAGCTGTACCACCGTACGCACGGTGAGCTGACCCTCGTGCACCCAGGGCATCGGTCGGATCGAGCCCAGGGCGAGGATCGCCGCTTCGCCCGGGTTCAGGATCGGGGTGCCGATGTCGACGCCGAGGACGCCGACGTTGGTGATGGTGATCGTGCCGCCGCGCAGATCCGCGGGGCTGAGCCGGTCCGCCCTCGCCGCGGTGGTGAGGCCGGCCAGGGCGTGAGCCAGTCCGACGACGTCGAGCCGGCCGGCGTCCGGGATGGTGGGCACGACGAGCCCACGCGGGCCCGCCACGGCGATGCCGAGGTTCACCCGGTCGTACACATGTATCTCCGGCCGGCCACCGTTCCCCGGCCGGCCACCGCCCGCGTCCTCGACCCAGGATGAGTTGATCATCGGGTGTCGGCGAACGGCGATGAGCAGGGCTCTGGCGACGAACAGCAATGCGGTGATCTTGATTCCGGTGAACTCCGGCAGCGCCGCGATCCGGTCCCGGGCGGCCATCGTCGCCGTCGCGTCGACGGTGAGGAACTCGGTGACGTGCGGGGCGGCCGAGACGCTGGTGACCATCGCCTGCGCCATCGACCGCCGGATGCCGGTGACAGGCACGTGCCAGGTACGCGTCTCGGTGGAGAAGGTGGCCCCGGCGGGGACGACGCCGATCGGCGGGGCATCGCGCGTGGGCGGCGCCGCGAGGGGCGCGGTACGGGCGGTGGCACGCACTGCGGCCTCGACGTCGGCCCGGCTGATCGTGCCGTCCGGGCCGGTGCCGGCGAGGGAGGCGAGGTCGACGCCGAGGTCACGGGCGAGCTTGCGGACCGGCGGTTTGGCGAGCCCCGGACCAGCTGTGTGCCCCGGACCGGCTGGCATAGGTGGTCGTCGAGGGCGGCGCCGGCGGCTCTCGGCCGTCCTCGGCCCATAACCCACGAGGACTGGGGTGCGCTCGATGCTGCCAGCGTCCCGGGACGTCGGCAGGCTGTTCCCACCCGTCCCGTTCCCACCCGTCCCGTCGGGTTCGGCGTCGGCGGTCTGGATGGTCAGCAGGGGTGCGCCGACCGCGAGGGTTGTTCCCTCGGCGCCGTGGATCTCGGCCAGGATCCCGGCGAACGGGCTGGGGACCTCGACGACCGCCTTCGCGGTCTCGACCTCGACGAGGGGCTGGTTCACCGTGACGGTGTCCCCGACCTGGGCAAGCCACCGGACGATGTCCGCCTCGGTCAGACCTTCGCCGAGGTCAGGGAGCCGGAACTGTCGCTGCGTCACGGTAACCCCAGTCAGATAGCCGGTTGGTCGGTCCTCATGCTTCTCAGGATGCTCAGTACGCGAAGGAACGGTCCACGGCGTCGAGGATGCGGTCGACGTCGGGGAGGTAGTGGTCTTCGAGGCGGGCCGGGGGATACGGGGTGTCGAAACCGGTGACCCGCAGGACCGGCGCCTCCAGGGAGTAAAACGCCTGCTCCGTCACTCGTGCGGTGACCTCGGCCGACACCGAGACGTTGGACGGTGCCTCGTGGACCACGACCAGCCGGCCGGTCCGGCGTACCGAGTCGAGCACGGGTTCTAGGTCCAGGGGCGAGAGCGTCCGCAGGTCGATGACCTCCAGCGACCGGCTGTCGTCCGCCGCGCTGATCTCGGCGGCGTCGAGGCAGGTCCGCACGGTGGGACCATAGCCGACGAGGGTCGCGTCCGTGCCGGTGCGCACGACCCGGCTGGCGTGCAGTTGGGTGAGCTCGTCCGCGGGCAGTTCGGCGAGGGGGCGCGGGTCGACCACGCCCTTCTCCCAGTACCGCCGTTTCGGTTCGAGGAAGATCACCGGATCGTCGGACCGGATGGCCTGCTGGATCATGTGATGGGCGTCGACCGGGTTCGAGCAGGCGACAACCTTCAGGCCGGCAGTGTGGCAGAAGTACGCCTCCGGCGACTCACTGTGATGCTCGACAGCGCCGATCCCGCCGCCGAAGGGGATGCGGATCGTTACCGGCAGCCGGATCCGGCCGGCCGACCGGTAGTGCAGCTTCGCGAGTTGGCTGACGATCTGGTCGAACGCGGGGTAGACGAACCCATCGAACTGGATCTCACAGACCGGCCGGTAACCGCGCATGGCCAGCCCGATCGCCGTGCCGACGATCGCCGACTCGGCCAGCGGGGTGTCGATGACCCTGGCCTCGCCGAATTCCTGTTGCAGCCCGTCGGTCACCCGGAAGACCCCGCCGAGCTTGCCGACGTCCTCCCCCATGATCAGAACCTTGGGATCGGCGGCCATCGCCGAACGCAGCCCGAGGTTCAACGCCTTGGCCATGGTGACCGGGGCGCGGGCGACCCGCTCACCGACCTCGTCGGAGCGTTGCTCCCCGGCAACGACAGCCCCGCTGGTCACCGGTTCCCCTCGAGCACGCCCATCTCGTCCTCCACGCCGGGCCCCTCCACGTCGAACATGGCCGCCAACTCCGATCGCTGGGCCGTCACGAGTTCATTCTCAGCCACCTGCACATGATCGAACAGGCTGGTCGGGATCGGATTCGGCAGCGCGACGCACTGCGCGCGCAGCTCGTGCGCGAAGGCGTCCGCCTCGATGGCCAGCTGCCGCAGACTCTCCTCGGTGAGCAGGCCCCGCGCTGTCAGGTGGGCGCGCATCCGGTCCAACGGATCACGCCGACGCCACATGCCCAGTTCACTCTCCGGACGGTAGCGGCTGGGATCGTCTGCCGTGGTGTGCGGATTCATCCGGTAGGTCACGGCCTCCACCAGCACCGGGCCACGCCCGGCACGCGCGGTCGCCAGGGCCCACTGGGTCACCGCGAGACACGCCAGCACGTCGTTGCCGTCCACCCGCACGCCCGGGAAGCCGAAGCCGGCGGCCCGGTGGACGATCTCGATTCGGCTCTGGCGCCGAGCGGGCGCTGAGATGGCCCACTGGTTGTTCTGGCAGAAGAACACCAGCGGAGGCGCGAACACGCTCGCCCATCCGAACGCCTCGCTGACGTCGCCCTCGCTCGACGCCCCGTCACCGAAGTACGCAATGGCCGCGTCGTCGGTGCCGTCCCGGGCGATTCCCATCGCGTAGCCGGTGGCGTGCAGCGCCTGCGAGCCCACGACGATCGAGTAGAGGGCGCATCCGTGAGTGTCCGGATCCCAGCCACCGAGCGTCGTGCCGCGATAGATCGCCAGGATTTCCCTCGGCCTGACTCCCCGGCACCAGGCCACCCCGTGTTCCCGGTACGACGGGAACGCCATGTCGCCAGGCCTCAGCGCCCGGCCGGATCCGACTTGGGCCGCCTCCTGGCCCCGCAGGCTTGCCCACAGCCCCAGCTCGCCCTGGCGCTGCAGGCTGGTCGCCTCTTCGTCGAACCGGCGGATGAACACCATGTCCCGATACAGCCCATACAGGTCGTCGTCGGTCAGATCGGCGATCTGGGCGGCCAGATCGGCGGCTGTCCGGGGCGGGTCCGCTCCCGCGGCGCCCGCCCCGCCGGCGCGGGCTCTGGAGGGATCGGGCCCCGGCGCATCGGGCCCGGCTGCCGTCGTCGTGGACGCGGTGGTGATCCGGTGGCCGGCCGGGGTGAGCAGCTGCATGAGCTCCGTCACACTCGCCAACGATAGACCTTGGACGGACAGTGGCAACCGGATCCGGCGGTCCCGCCGTGACGAGTGACCATCGCTCCTGCTCGGTACGGTTGCGCGGTGACGAGTGCGCAGCACATGACCCGCCCGCCGGCCCGGCGTGAGATCGGCAAGGTGGGGATCTGGAGTGGCCAGTTCGACTTCTCCCCGGCCGCGGTCGTCCGGGAGGCGATCGCAGAACTCGACGATCTCGGTTATCCGACGTTGTGGACCGGTGAGGTCAAGGGGCGCGAGGTGTTGGTCACCGCCGCTCTGGCGCTCGAGGCCACCTCCCGGATGACGATCGCGACCGGGATCGCGCAGATCCTCGCCCGTAACCCGCTCACCATGACCGCTGGTCAGCTGGCCCTCGCCGAGGCGTACCCGGACCGGTTCCTGCTCGGACTCGGGGTGTCCCACGCCGAGCTGATGCACATCCGGGGCGCCTCCTACACGCGCCCACTCGCCCAGATGGCGGCGTACCTCGACGAGATGGACCGGATGGCGGTCGAGCAGTACCGGGCCGTGCCACCGCCCGGTGTCCCGCCACGGGTGCTCGCCGCGCTCGGTCCGAAGATGCTCGGCCTCGCCCGGGACCGGGCCGACGGCGCCCACACCTATTTTGTGCCACCCGAGCACACCGCTGCCGCCCGGGACATCCTCGGGCCCGACAAGCTGCTCGTCCCCGAGCAGGCGTTCGTCCTGCACACCGATCCGGAACAGGCCCGTGAGCTCGCCTGCCGGCACACCGGGTCCTATCTTCGGCTGCCGAACTACACGGCGAACCTGCGGCGTTTCGGGTTCGACGACGACGATCTCGCCGGCTCGGGCTCGGACCGCCTGGTCGACACGATCGTCCCCTGGGGGGACGCGGACGTTCTGCTCGGGCGGATCAAGGAGCATCTCGACGCCGGGGCCGATCAGGTGGCCGTGCAGGTGCTTGACTTCGACCGCCGTGGGCTGCCGCGTCGGCAGTGGCGCGAACTGGCACCGGTGCTGTCGGCACTCTGACGTCGGACGGACCGCGGCGGTCGAGCTCGGGATCATGGGAACGGCCGGGACGCGGCCGGTTTGCGAGTGGCTCGTCGTGGCGTGGTCGTCACGGAGGGGGGAGCCTGGCGTGGAGCGGGGTGCAGCCAGCCGGCGTGCTCGGTGCGTTCGGTGCAGAGGAGGGCGCACGGCCGTCGCCGGTGGCGTCGCCGTCATCGTCGGGTTCATGTTCGTCGCCTGTGCCGTGCCCTACGGCGAGGACCGTCCGAGGCCGACGCCGCACGCCGACGGTGCCTCCGCCACCACCGGTCCCCCGGCCGGGGCCACTGCGGCCACCGCGGGAGCCGCACCCGTCGGTGACGGCCCGCGGCGGCCGACGGGGCAGCCGGTCACCATCGCCTTCGGCGGCGACATCCACTTCGAGGGTGCTCCCGGTCCGCGGCTCGCCGCCGATCCGCGGACGGCGATCGGACCCATGTCGGCGGCCCTGACCGCGGCCGATCTCGCGATCGCGAACCTGGAGACGGCGGTGACGGACCGTGGCGCC
>NZ_CDWTMG010000267.1:0-6201 GCF_977945845.1 Frankia sp. CcMO1 | reverse complement strand
CCCTCGCAGGCGCGGCCGTGGCCGCGGCCGCGGCCGAGGCTCGCCGGCTGGACATGCCCGGGCCGCTGGCCCGCGCTGACCGGCTGCTCGCCGACTTGGCGGCCGCCCGCCGAGAGACCGACCCGCTCACCCCCCGCGAGCACGAGGTGGCCGCGCTCGTCGTCCAGGCCATGTCCAACCGGGAGATCGCGGCGCGGCTGGTGCTCAGCGAGCGCACCATCGAAAGCCATGTCCGCTCGATCCTCGCCAAACTCGGCTGCACCAACCGGACCGAGTTGGTCGCACGCTGGCGGCCCTGAACACCGGTCCCGCGAAAAGAAAGGCCATGAAGACCGTCCAGCCGAGCCGGCACCCTTCAGCGGTGGACCCCACTGGAAGGTGCCATTGGAAGAAATATTTGATCTTGGTCGAGGCTCCTGAAATCACCGTCCGCCCGATCGCGACAGGGCTGCTTCCGGCAAGTAGGCGTTCTACCGCGTTTACGCTCGCCGCTGCTTTCTCGGTAGGTGAGAAGGTGAGAAAGTGAGAAAGTGAGAAAGAGGTCATTCCTTGGTGTAGACGATTTCGTCCCGGACGGCGATCTCGAGCGACTTGGGAGTCGAATTGAAATAACTTGCGCGTTTCGAACCCTCCACAGGCCTGTGACCTGCGATGATGCTCTCGATCACGTATTTGTTACTTCATTACGTCCCCTTGATGCCGTCCAGTGACTTGAGGCCGCCCGTGGAATCTCGGGTCGCTCTCACTTGGACCGGCAGTCGATCACTCGCATGAGGCAGCTCGAAGGCGAACATCTGCTCGTCACCGAAGGCATCCTGCATAAGGCGCCGAAAGGTCAATTTGAGCGGCACGCCGTCGACGACTACACGATCGGGCTTCCAGAGAGATACGTGGATTTCAACGGCGCGTGGTTCTTCGTCGACAAAGATGCGCATGACACAAATTTTCCCGGAAGGGGACCGCCACATAAGTTCTGCCCGAATGTCACCTTGAGCCCTGCCGGTACCGGATCCCCGCTCGGCGACTCCGTGGGAGGGGGCCCGGCGTGCCTCGTCCGCCGGCTGGGGGCGCGGCGTGCGGGCAGCGCCGTCGAGATGTGTCGTCGCGGCAGGGCCGGGCGGGACTGGCCGGCGGGCCGCGGGCAGGTGTTTCCGGGCGCCGCCGGGCAGCGTCTGGGGCCGCTCGAGCGCGTCCGCCTCGTCCGGGACCGCCCTCTGATCTGGCGCGACCGCCAGCTGCGGGGCACTCGCGGCCGGTCCGGGCGGCGGCTCGACCGCCTGCACGGGGGGGGGGAAAAAACGGGGGCACCGCGACGGCCGGAGCGATTGCCCCCGTTTCGGGGTCGAGGGACCGCAGCCGCGCGGTCGCCGCATCCGACACCGCTCTGCTGTCGTCGTTGGCGAGACGTACAAACTCGGCGCGGACCTTCCCACGCACCAGCTCGTTCCCGACCCGGTGCAGACGGTCCATTTCGTCGAGAGCGGCGAGGCGGACCGCGGCCAGGGGGCTGTCCACCGAATGCCGCAGGTAGGGAGGCAGCGTCCAGTTGACGTTCCTGGCGACGACGGTCCGCCCCTGGACGTTGTCCTGCTTCTTCGGCCGCTGCTGCGGCATCTCGGCCACGACCCGGTCGTGGACGTAAAGGTAGAGCTCGTCGACCGTGATGTCGCCGTCGCCGTCGAGGTCGGCACTACCGTCGCGCAGGCCTTCGACGAGGTAGCGGGTGAATACCGACCGCGCCGCCTCCCCGTGCGGCTGGTCGCCTTCGAACGCGTACTGCGTGGAGTCCGTGGCGGTCAGCACCGTACGGCCACGGCCGCGGAAACTCTCGAAGGTGTGCACGGCCGTGTCGGCCTTCGCCAGCCGGCCTGCCGGGTAGGCCCCGCTGTAGCAGCAGTCGAGGATCAGCACCTTCTGCTGCGAAAGGCAGCTCTCCATGGCCTCGTTGACGTCCTCTGCGGATAGGCCGGTAAACCACAGACCGTCCCGGCGGGTGTTCGCCATCGCCAGGTACAGCCGGCCGGCGTCGTCCTTCAACCCGTGGCCGGTGAAATACAACAATGTCAGGTCGTCCCGACGCCGGTCCCGGTAGAACTCCCCGACCGCCTGCTCCACCTGGTGGTGCGGCTCGTTGGCCAGAACCGTGACCTCGAACCCGGCGATCCGCGGATCCCCCAAGACGTCGGCAAGGGCCTCGGCGTCGTGCGCCGGGGCAGTCAACCGCCGCAGCCCGGCATCCTGGTACTCGTAGGTGGCGATCAACAGCGCCAGCCGTCGGCCCATCGCCTACCCCGCCGAATGCCGGCGCACAAAGGCGTCGACCAGCGCCCGCTGCTGTTCCGTCGACGCCTGCTCCACCTCGATGGAGTCACCGTCGATGGTCATCGAGACCCGGTGCGCCCGGCGCTGGCGGGCAAGCCAGTCGCGCACCGTATCGACCAGCGCCGGCAGCACCCCGCCGGAGGTGCCCAACGCGACCACGATCGCCCCCACCGTGACCGGGTCGGCCACCTTCGCGCCCTCCGGGACGCTCCCACCCGCCGCCAGCCCGACCGACTCGACGTCCAGCTCGCCGATCTCCGCGCGCAACCGCCGCGTCAGCCGATCACCCGCCTCGACGTCCAACTCTGGGTCCGGCGCCACGACCACCAGCACGCTCACCGCGCCGGCCGTGACACCCCGCTCACCGACGCTCATCTCGCCCCCGCTTCCCGTCGCATAGCCGCCGAGATCGTAGCGGATCAGGGGTACCCGCCACCATTCCCCAGCCCGGCGCGACGGACAGCGGCGGCCAAAGCCTCGCAAATGTAAAGCGGAATCGAACACGTGTTCCGAACCTCCGGTAGGTGCGGAGGCTCCGACCGGGCCGGTGACCTCTGCAAGCCGTGGTCTTGGGCGGCTGGACGATGGAAACCGTGTGAATCGAGAGGTTCCCACACGGTTCTGCGATGGCCGGGAGGTGAGACTCCTCCCGGCTACTTGCTGGTTCTTTGGTGGCATAGCATGATGGAAGTAACGCACCGCAACAACGAACAACCGACAGCCAGTGAATCTCTGGTGGTGCTCTCAGCTCGAGGACCAGAGGCTGGCCACGGGGACAGCGATGACGCGCTCCGCGAGCTGGAAGATCCGTGGGCCTGTGTGTACGAGGAGCCCGAGTGTGAACCGCGCACCGATCTCCGCCTGAAGCCATTCAAGGTGTCGTGCGTCGGCACGCGAAGGGGCTGCGGACGCTTTGACTTCAACGGCGACGATCTGGCTGTCTCGGGCTTCGAGGAGCAGGTCGATCTCACGGCGGCCGTTGGCGTCGCGCAGGTGGTACATGTCGGCGCCGACTACGCTCAGCGCGCACTCGGCGCGGAACTGTGCGGCGACGAGGGTGTCGATGATGCGTCCGAGTAGGTCGCCGTCGCGGAGCGCGCGGCGGTGGTCGATACGGAGCAACGGGGCAAGGAGGCCGGGGTCGGTGAGGTATCGCTTGGGCAGCCGGACCGCGCGACTCGTGCGGTTGCGCGCCCAGGCGGGGACCCGCTGGGTGATCATGAGGGTGTCGAGGAGGTCGTCGTAGGCTACGGCGGCGTCGCGTCCGATGCCCGCCGAGTCGTAGAGCAGCTTGTGGGTCGGCGAGCCGGCGGTGTTGGCGGCGATCGCCTGGAGATATCTGCGAAGTCGCAGGGGGTCTCGTACGACGCCGAGGGCCGGGGCTTCCCGGGTCGCGAGGTGGTCGACGTAGCCGGTCAGCCAGCGGTCGCGCGCTCGGTCGGCCTCGGTTCGCAGCGCCTCCGGCCAGCCGCTGCTGAGTGCCTCGGTCAGGTAGGTGTGCAGGTCCCAGCCGGTAGGCGGATCCGCGAACGCGTCCGCGTCGGCGTCGAGGATCCGGTCGATGAGCGAGGGTGCGGTCGGGTCGCCGTGGCGTTCCCGACCGACGAGGGGATACATCGTCAGCCGGACGATTCGGCCGGTAGCAGGCCAGCCCGAGGCGGTGAGGTCGGCTTGCGACGATCCGGTGAGCACGAACCTCCCTGGGCGCGGATCGTCATCGACGGCCCGCTTCACCGCGCCGAGCACCTCGGGCACGACCTGCCACTCGTCGATCAGGACAGGCTCCTCGAGCCCGCGCAGCGCCGCGTCGGCGTCGGCCCTGACGACCGCGGCCTGCGCCGGGACGTCCAGCCGCAGGATCGACTGGCAGACACGCCGGGTCGTGGTTGTCTTGCCGCATGCCCGGGGGCCGACGACGAGGACGGCTGGGTGGGAGGCGAGGACATCCTGCAGCTCCACGTCGAGCAGGCGAGGAACGTAGGCGCGCACCAACATCCGATCATGAAAATAATACATTCTTGACCATGGTAATTACACGTAGAACACCGGTAATCTAACACGCACTCGAACCGCGCTTCGACATCCCGCTGGTCGCCAGCATCCCCGCGGTCCGTTCCCCGCACGGCCCGCGGCGACGCCACCCGGGCAAGCTGCGTGCGGGCAAGGCCTACGACCAGCCGGACCTGCGCTGTTTCCTGCGCCGACGCCGTATCGCGGTTCGTATCGCCCGCCGCGGCGTGGAGAGCACCGAACGCCTCGGCCGGCACCGGTGGAAGGTGGAGACACCCCACGTAAGACACGCTCTTACTGTGGCTCACGGGGCCCACCACGTCATCCGTCGGGCGGTCGGCTTCGACCTTCCCGACGGGGCGTCTCGGACGTCGTCGTGGCTGCTGGGAGGTCATCCCGCTCGGTGTCCCAGATGGCGGATAGCGTTGGTCGGCCGAAGCAGGGACGGAACCAGATGGTTATCTCGCTGTCCGCAGTCTCAGCGATCGTCCCGCGTGCTCCCGTGACCATGGGATTGCCGCATGCGGTCAGCAGTCCGGCGACGCTGAGGTGTATGGCGTCCCATGCGTGGGCGACGGCGCGCCAGTCGGGGCTGAGCGCCCAAGGCGTATGAATGCCCCAGGTCAGCCATTCGCCGGGCACGTTGGCGACGGTCGGATGGCGCTCGCATAGGCGCAACCAGTCGCTGGGGCCATGTAGCTCGTAAACGCGCGCGTGGGCGGTAACCGGCACACTCCAGCAACCGATCTGCGGTCCGTGCCGCGACGTGACGCCGACGTCGCAGAGCTGGGTGGCGGGGAGCCTGGGGCCCAGCCTGGTCGAGGTGCGGATGCCGGCGGGCAGGCGGAACCGGGGGGCCTCCCGGGGAGTGGCCCGGGCGGCGAGTTCGTCGAGATCGGGTGGGGTCGCGGGAGAGCCCAGCAGGATCTGGTCCTGGCGGCGTAGCGGCTCCCACCACCACCACGCCGCCGGCGCAGCCGACAGCCGCACGGCGACATCGGCGAGGACCGGAGCGTCGGCAAGCAGGAACTGCCGCACGGACTGCTGTAGGGGATACCACGCCCAGCCGGAGACGGTGCGCAGGGTGACGGCAGTGAGGCGTTCCACGTCCTGCAGCGCGTCGACGTAAGGTTCCAACACGGTCCGTGGCTGAGGGCTGTGCTCGCGCCGGCGGCTGGCCCACCCGGCGGCGTGGGGCGGGCCGATCATGTTCGTCCTCAGTGTTGCAAGGAATACAGGTGGTTCGGGACTTCCGGCGTACGCATCTCGGACGGCGCCCAGCCGCAGGCCGGCGAGCTCCGCGAGCACACCGAGCGCCCGTGGCGCGCCCAGCAGTTGCTGGGCGCGCCACGGGAGGCTGCGGCGCAGGGGCTCACTCATCATGCGGGGACAACCGAAGGGTGATAACCAAGATCGTACATGTGATAGACGGCCAGATATGAGGACTCGCCCGACTCGACGCTAGGCCGGTGGTACGGGACAATCCTCGATGAACTTGGTGTTGTCGACGTAACCCACTTTGATCACTCCCCTGATCGTCACGGCGATCTCAGACTCGCCCTTATACTAGCCGTAGTCCCGGCACGGCCGGTGACAGGGTGCCTCGTAACTATACCTGTTCGGCCGCGAGTCGACACATGGTTCCCCAATCGGATCGAATTCGCAGTACGGAGGAAGCACCGAGTAGGAGAGCTGCGTCTTGATCGAGATGTTCTCGGCCACGTACGGTGCGCCGTTTCCGCTGTTGAAATAGCAGGCGGCGGTGGCGTGGACGCTCGCATCACCGAAGCCACCCGAATAGTGTGGGTCCTGTTCCTGCAGGTCGCAGAAGGCTCCGGCCTCGTCGAAGATAAGCTGCGCATCTGGATC
>NZ_CDWTMG010000266.1:0-6242 GCF_977945845.1 Frankia sp. CcMO1 | reverse complement strand
CCCCGATAAACTTCCCAAACAGGCCCTAGGAACGATGAGCTACTCATGGGGCCGTTTATATGGCTACCTCGTACTGGCCCGGATTGGGGACGTCGGTAGGCGGCGAGCTGACCCGGCCGGATCGGGGCACTCTCGGTACCCCGATCGGGGCAGGCTGACGAGCCCAACGTGTCGGTTGGGCCCCGCCGGTCGGGCGTCCTCGATGCCGCGCGATTTCGAGTGCCTTCTCGGGGCACGCCGACGTCGAGGTCCCCGATGGGCGGACCGTGATGAGGAGGACATCATGCCGATCAATGACGCTGGGTTCGACGGCGGCCGAGCGGCGCAGTTCTCCCACGACGACGTCGTGGGAGAACTGCTCGAACAGCACGCCCGCATCCGCGAGCTGTTCGCGGACGTGAAGTCGGCGACGGGCGAGCACAAGCGCCGGGCGTTCGACGAGCTGCGGGCTTTGCTCGCCGCGCACGAGACCGCCGAGGAGATGATCGTGCGGCCGGTTACGAAGAAGATCGACAGTCGGGTGGCCGAGGCGCGCAACCACGAGGAGGACGAAGCCACCCGCGCGCTGCTGGCGCTGGAGAAGATGGATGTCGGTAGCGCCGAGTTCGATGCGAAGCTGGCAGACTTCGAACGGGCCGTTGTCGACCACGCCGAGCATGAGGAGAATGAGGAGTTCCCCCGGGTGCACGCAGCCCGCGACGCCAGGCAGCTGGAAAGCATGGGCCGTCGGCTCCGGACGGCGGAGAAGTTCGCTCCCACCCATCCGCACCCGTCAGCCGCCGGTTCGACCGCCAAGCAGTGGACGGTAGGCCCAATCGCCTCGATCATCGACCATGTCCGGGACGCCGTGAAGTGACGCGGCGGGGTGCCGTGACCTGACGCCGTGCGGCTTGCGGGCGTTGCGGTGCCGCCGCGGCGGACGGTCGCGCGGCGTCCGGGACCATCCGCGGTTCGGCAGCCCCGGGCGTCAGCATCGGCACGGCAACCCTTCTGGAACAGGACGCCCTCTGGAACAGGACGGATGACCGGCTCTCCGGACGGTCGGCTCAGGCGTGGGTTCCGCCGTCGGGGAGGGAGAGCGCGGCGGTCAGCGGATGGGCCGCCGCGCTGAACGCCGCCATCTGGTCGACCGACCAGGGGCTCAGCGCCCAGGGCGCGGCGGCGGCTACCCGGCGGTAGTCGTCCCACTCGACCCAGCGCCACTCGACCACCTCGGCCGGGTCCGGATCCGGGTCCCCGAGCGCCCGCGCTACGTAGACCGGGCAGACCTCGTTCTCCACGAGACCGTCGGCGGCGGTGGCGCGGTAGGCGAAGTCCGGCAGCGCGCAGTGCAGGTCGGTCAGCTCCAGGCGGAGTTCCTGGCCCACCCGGCGCTCGACGGCCCGCGCCAGGTCCTCGCCTGGGCGGGGATGCCCACAGCAGCTGTTCGTCCATACCCCTGGCCAGGTCCGCTTGTCGAGCGATCGGCGGGTGACGAGCAGCCGGCCGGCCGGGTCGAAAAGGTAGGACGAGAACGCCAGGTGCAGGGGGGTGTTGAGGCCGTGCACGGCGATCCGCGGCGCCGTCCCGCAGGGGCGGCGTTCGGCGTCGAGGAGCACGACCTCGTCGGCGGCGGGCGGGACCGGTGCGGTCTCACGCGACACCGTCTGTGGTGACGCCGCGTCACGCGGCACCGTCACGACGTCGGAGTCGGATCCTTGCGGGCTCACTGGTGGGCCTCACTTTCCGGTCGAAGGTCCAGTCGCTGGTCCGGTCGGTGTGGGGTGGGCGCGGGTGGCTGTGGGGCGGGCGCCGGCGACGCTGTCGCCCAACGCGCACGTGTCGTTTTCCTCCACCGGGATCCAGTCGCCACATACCCATCCTCCCCTTCCTCCCCATCCTGCCCGCCGGCGCCGGTCGGCCACGTCCACGTCCGGGTAACCCCGGCCGTACCCCCGCCCCGGCATGGGCGATTGCTGGTTCCGATCAAGGTAACGATGAGAGTGTGGGCGTGGCGGAAGGACGATCACCTGCAGGTTTCCGCCGCCCGCCAGTGCCCGCCAGTGCCCGCCGTGCCAGCAGAGGATCGAGGATGACGGACATGGACCTGTCAGCCACCCTGAACAGCCTTGTCAGCAAGGGGGTGAGTGGTCGGGCCCCGACCCGGGACGAGGCCCTAGCCGTCCTGCGCAGTGACGACGACGATCTCATGGATGTCATCGCCGCCGCCTACCGGCTCCGGCGGAGGTACTTTGGCAGGCGTGTCAAGCTGAACTTCCTGGTGAACCTCAAGAGCGGGCTCTGTCCGGAGGACTGTTCCTACTGCTCGCAGCGGCTCGGTTCGAACACGGGAATCCTGAAGTACACCTGGCTCAAGCCCGAGGAGGCCGCTGCGACGGCCGGTGCCGGCATCTCGGGCGGTGCCCGCCGGGTGTGCCTGGTCGCGAGCGGCCGCGGGCCGACGGACCGGGACGTCGACCGCGTGGCGGACACGGTCGGCGCGATCAAGACCGCACATCCGGGCGTGGAAGTGTGCGCGTGCCTCGGCCTGCTGTCCGACGGGCAGGCCGCACGGCTGCGGGCGGCCGGTGCGGACGCCTACAACCACAACCTGAACACAGCCGGTGAGAAGTACGCAGACGTCTGCACGACGCACACCTACAACGACCGGGTTGACACGGTGCAGGAAGCCAGGCATGCCGGCCTCTCACCCTGCTCGGGCATCATCGCCGGCATGCGGGAGAGCGACGAGGACCTCGTCAACGTCGCCTTCGCGCTGCGCGAGCTGGCCCCGGACTCCATCCCGGTCAACTTCCTCATGCCATTCGAGGGCACGCCCCTGGGCGCGGAGTGGAACCTCAACCCCCGGCAGTGCCTGCGCATTCTCGCCATGGTCCGGTTCGTCAACCCCACGGCCGAGGTGCGGCTCTCGGGCGGCCGGGAGATTCATCTCGGCTCGATGCAGCCCCTCGCCCTCTCGGTGGTGAACTCCATCTTCCTCGGTGACTACCTGACCGGTGAGGGCCAGGAGGGCCACCAGGACCTGAAGATGATCGCCGAGGCGGGATTCACGGTGGAAGGTCTCGACGCCGACACCGATACCGAGGCCGAGGCGGCTGTGGCCGCGGGCGCGGGCCCGGAGCGGGTCGCGCTGCGTCAGCGCGGTGCCGGCACCGCCCTGCCGCCCAACGCCTGATCCCGGCATCCACCGCCCGGCCGGCGGATGATCAAGTGGACGTTCGCCTGGCTGGGCTGGCCGGGCCCGGTATGCCCAGAACGAGCATGAGTGCCTGGGCCTCGGCGACCAGATCTGGTTCGAAAGAGCGGTCCCGCGTGGGGCAAGGCGCGATGCCCCCTGCCCTGCGCGCGTAAAATATTTCAGTACAGGGTATTGCTCGGTGCGCTCGGTGCGCAGAGTCCGAGGGAGGTGAGGGTATGGCCGAGAACGTCCATGATGTTGCCGCCTTCATCCTCGCGCGACTCGGGATGATGGCCACCTGGCGTTTGCAGAAGCTGGTCTACTACTCGCAGGCATGGCATCTCGCCAACCATCGCGTGAATCTCTTCGACGAAGAGGTTCAGGCCTGGTCGAACGGTCCGGTGGTATGGGCGCTCTTCGAGAAGCACCGCGGCTGCTTCTGCGTCAGCTCATGGCCAGCGGGGGATCCCCGTCGACTCGGGCCCCAGGCGACTCGGACCATCGAGTGGGTGCTGCAAAAGTACGGGCCTTTCAGTGGCGACGAACTGTCGCGGATGACGCAGGTGGAGGCGCCGTGGCGGCTGGCGCGTGCAGGGTTGCCGGAGGGGGAGTCGTCTAACGAGCCCATAGAGCCAACGATCATGGCGGACTACTACGCTCGGCTGAGGATGTCAGTCGACGAAGCCGTCTCGGCTGCGGTCGGCAACGCGCGTCTGGAGGGCCACGAGTTCTCGCCTGATACGCAGGCTCGACTCCGGCAGGTAGCGTCAGGGACGTGCACAGCCGATGAGGCTGTCGCGGAAATTCTCGCCCGTCACAGGGGGCGCGGCCTCGACCAGTGAGCGACCCGTACTGCTGGCCGGGCACCGAGTGCCTGCGGAACCGGCTCGACATACATGATCCTGATGAGCTCGCCGACATCGAACAGCAGATCTCCGGCCTTCGCTACGCTGAGCTGGGAGCATCCCTCCTCCCGGGCGCTTACGATACCGAGCATCTTCGTCGTTTCCACCGGATGCTCTTCCAGGACATCTACCGATGGGCGGGCGAGATTCGTACTGTGAACCTCGCGAAGGATGGCCACCCGTTCTGCCGGGCGCTGTTCGTTGAGGGGCAGCTCTACGATCTTTTCTCGGGCCTGGCCGAAGACCGTCATCTCGTAGGGCTTAAGCGAGAATCCTTTGTTCTCAGGTTTGCGACACTCTACGGCGACCTGAACGCCATCCATCCGTTCCGGGAAGGAAACGGCAGAGCTCAACGGGCCTTCCTACGACAGCTCGCGGCGGGTGCGGGCTGGACCGTGCTCTGGGAGAAGCTCGGTAAAGAGGCCAACGATGGCGCTTGTCATCGCTACCGCATGAGCTTCGAACCGGGCGAGCTCGTCAATATGCTCGATCCGATCATGACGCCGAGGATGTAGGCACTTGCGAGCGCCAGTCGATGCGCCCGGCGACCGAGAAGAACCGCGAATGCGATGCACAGCAGCCGTACCTGGCCCATCCGGCAGGTTCGAGCGATGCACGGTCGGGCGGGACATCCCGCACGGAACCGGCGTCGCCTCCGCATGACCCATCCCGGGTAACCCCGGAGGACCGTGCCGGGCTCAGTGGGACCGACGCCGGGTGACCGATCTATGCGACCGGGAGACGGTGGATGAAGTGCTGGGCGGTGTCGACGACGAAGGCGGTGCCGTCGCTGTGGACGGTGACACCGAGCGGTCGCCGCAGACCTGTTCGGGCGTCCGCGAAGGTGCGGACGAGTCGATCGCGGGTGACGAGGCGGACCCGTCCCCGGTCGGGGTCGGTGACCAGCAGACCGCCCGAGGGGGTGGGCGCCAGCGAGTGGGGCCGACCGACGTCCGCGATCCGGGCCGGGGCTCCGTCGTCGGGGGACGCGCCGTAGAACATCCCGGCAGCCGTGGAGATGGTCCCGTCGGCATCGACCGCCCGCAGCAGGTGATTGTCGGTGTCGGCGAGGTAGACATTCCGTCCGGGCGGGGCCGTGACGTCGTGCGGGCGCCGGAGCTGGGCGAACTGGGCGGGTCCGTGATCTCCGGACAGGCCGGGGACACCCGCCCCCGCCAGCGGTGCCGCCCGCAGATCCGGGTCGATCAGGATCACCTGGTGGCCGCCGGTGTTCGCGACGTACACCCGGCCCGCCGCGTCAGCGTAGACGCCGTGCGGGTGCGCCAGGTCGAGTGAGGTGGCGTGCCGGGCGGCGGGGCCGGCCGGCGGGCCGTGACGGCCGGAGCCGGCGACGGTGACGATCCGACCGTCCGGCGCGACCCGGCGGATCCGATTGTTGAAGCTGTCCGCGATGAACAGAGAACCGTCGGGGCCCAGAGCCAGCCCGCACGGGTTGTCCAGCTCGGCGTCGACGGCCGGCCCCCCGTCACCGTGCGGGCCGCTCTTGCCGGAGCCGGCCACATGGACCGTCCGGCCGTCGCGTTCGATCCGGAGCACCCGGTGACGTAGCCGTTGGGACACGTACACCGCACCGTCCGGCGCGGCGACCACACTGTACGGGTAGTCCACCCGCAACGGCGCGGACGTGATGTCGGCCGGGCGGAGGTCGCGCCGCGCGGTCCGGTTCAGGGACCGGCGCCGGATCACGTCGGCCGACCATCGGCGTGGTGAGGCGGTGGCTGACGGCGTGACGGCTGGCGGCGGGACGGCTGGCGGGGTGCGGGCCGACGGACTGCCGCGCGCCGCGTCGCGCACATCGTCGTCGAGCCGCAGCGGCAGCGGGCAGCGGGTGAGCCAGTCCGCACCGAGCGCCTGAGCCGTCGCGGCGGCGAGATCCAGGGCGAACGCGTGGGCCGACGGCGGGCGTGCACCGGGCTCCTTGCGCAGCGCCCGGTCCACCACCGCGGCGATCGCCGGCGGCGCGGCGTCCAGTGGTTGCGGCGCGACGCGCAGATGATGGTCCATCAGCTGCGCCATCGACAGCACCCGGACGAACGGTGGGCGGCCGCTGAGCAGTTCGTAGAGGACGATCCCGAGCGCGTACAGGTCGCACGCCGGTCCCGGCGGCCGGCCGTCGAACTGTTCCGGCGCCATGTAGA
>NZ_CDWTMG010000265.1:0-6306 GCF_977945845.1 Frankia sp. CcMO1 | reverse complement strand
GGCCCAGGGCGACCTGCTCGACAAGCACAAGCGGCACGCCGTCGCCATGGCCGCCGAGGCGCTGCTGGGCTGTCTGGCCGACGCCGGGATCGACCTGGCCGACCTCGGACACCTGTGCTGCGTGACCTCCACCGGGTTCCTCACCCCCGGGATCAGCGCGCTGCTGATCCGCGAGCTAGGCATCGACCGGTACGTCAGCCGCAGCGACATCGTCGGGATGGGCTGTAACGCCGGGCTGAACGCGCTGAACGTGGTCTCCGGCTGGTCCGTGGCCAACCCCGGCCGGATTGCGGTGATGATCTGTACGGAGGCATGCTCGGCGGCCTACGCCCTGGACGGCACGCTGCGCACCGCCGTCGTCAACAGCCTCTTCGGTGACGGCGCGGCAGCGATCGCGCTGGTCACCGAGGACACCGGCGGTGCGGACGGCCTGGAGGTGCTGGCGGAGCCGTCGGCCACCACGGTGCTGGCCGATGGGCCGCAGATCCTCAAGTTCGCCAGCTGCATCATCCCGGAGGCCGTCGACGCGATGCGCTACGACTGGGACCGCGACACGGCCCGGTTCAGCTTCTACCTCGACCCGCAGATCCCCTACGTGGTGGGCGCGCACGCCGAAGTGGTCGTCGACCGGCTGCTGGCCGGTACCGGGCTGTGGCGCAGCGACGTCCGGCACTGGCTGGTGCACTCCGGCGGCAAGAAAGTGATCGACGCCGTGGTGGTCAACCTGGGACTGAGCCGCTACGACGTCCGGCACACCAGTGGCGTATTGCGCGATCACGGCAATGTCTCCAGCGCCTCTTTCCTGTTCTCCTACCGGCGGCTGCTGGAGCAGGGCGTGGTCCAGCCCGGCGACCACGGCGTGATGATGACGATGGGCCCGGGCGCCACCCTCGAGACGGCCCTGCTCCGATGGTGAGAACGACGATGGACGGAGGCATGCCCGTGGCCGGCGTGATGACGAGGACCGAAGCGGTGCTGCTGCAGGTGGACGGTTCCCGGCCGCTGGACGCGGAGGCGGTCCGGGCGCTGGATGGCCTTTGCGAGCGGGTCCAGGCCCACGAGGACCACGGTCCGGTGCTGCTGCAGGTGTCCGGCGCCCCCGGACCGGGCTGGCTGGACGGCACCACCACCTCGGTGGTTACCAAGTGGGAGCGGGCGCTGCGCCGGCTGGAGCGGCTCGACGAACTGACCATGGTGATCGCCGGCGGTGACGTCGGCGGGATCGCGCTCGACGTCCTGCTCGCCACCGACCTGCGGGTCGCGGCATCGGACCTGCGCCTGCTGCTGCCGGTGGCGGACGGTGGGAGCTGGCCGGGGATGGCCGTCTACCGGCTCGCCACCCAGGCCGGGCTGGCTGCCACCCGGACCGCGGTGCTGCTCGGCCATCCGATCGACGCCGGCCGGGCGCTGGAGCTGGGGCTGGTGCAGGAGGTCGGTAGCCACCCGGAGCAGGCGCTGGCGGGACTGCTCGGCGAGCACCCGCCGCAGGGCAAGGAGTTGGCGATCCGCCGCCGACTGGTGCTGGAGACCGCGGGCATCGCCTTCGACGAGGCCCTCGGCGGCCACCTGGCGGCCTGTGACCGGCTGCTGCGGGGCAGTGCGCCGTGACCGCCCGTGCCACGCCGCCGACGCCGGTCACCGCGCTGTGGGATGCCGAGGCGGTAGCGGCCGCCGGGCAGGATCTCGACCAGCAGCGGAGCCGGCGGGCGCGCTTCATGGACCGTCACGCCGAGGCTGTCTACGATGACTTGACTGCCGGGCTCAGCCTCCGGCCGCGGCTGGACGCACTGATCGCGGCGGCCGGCGAGCGGTTCCCCGGGCTGGTGCCGGCGGCCGCGGAACTGGCCGCCGAGTGCGGCCTGCCCCAGGCGCGCAAGCCGGGGCTGGAGATCGACCAGGGCATCTTCCTGCGCGGGTTGCTCGGCTCGCCGATTGCGGGCACGCACCTGCTGGACAGCATGCTGCAGCCCACCGAGCGGGCGCTCGGGCTGCTGGCGGACTTCGCCGCCACCGGCCGGATCGTACTGCGCTCGGTGCTGCTGGAGTGCCGCGACGGCGTGGCGCACCTGACCATGACCCGCGAGGACTGCCTCAACGCCGAGGATGAGGAGCAGGTCGACGATCTGGAGACCGCGGTCGACCTGGCCCTGCTCGCCCCGCAGGTGAAGGTCGCGGTGCTGCGCGGTGGGGAGATGACCAAGCCCCGCTACCGCGGCCGCCGGGTGTTCAGCGCCGGGGTCAACCTCAGGGAACTGCATCTCGGACGGATCACCCTGGTCGGCTTCATGCTCCGGCGCGAGCTGGGCTACATCTCGAAGATCTCCCGCGGCCTGCTGCTCGACCCGGACGCCCCGGGCAGCTGGCACACCCCGACCGTGCAAAAGCCGTGGCTGGCCGCTGTTGACGGCTTCGCGATCGGCGGCGGAGCCCAGCTGCTGCTGGTCTTCGACCATGTGGTGGCCTCCGCAGAGTCCTACTTCATGCTGCCGGCGGCGCAGGAGGGCATCGTGCCCGGGATGTCGAACCTGCGGCTGGCCCGGGCCACCGGCCCGCGGATCGCCCGTCAGGTGATCCTGGGCGGGCGGCGGATCCACGCAGGCGAGCCCGCTGCCGCGCTGGTCGTCGACGAGGTGGTCGAGCCGGAACGGATGGACGAGGCGGTCGAGCGAGCCGCGCTGGCGCTGCGGGCTCCGGCGGTGGTGACGAACCGGCGGATGCTGAACCTGCTCGGCGACCCCGCGGAGGAGTTCCGCCGTTACGCCGCCGAGTTCGCCCTGCAGCAGGCGCTGCGGCTGCACGCCGACGACGTCGTCGGCAAGGTCGGCCGGTTCGCCGCGGGTGGTGACTGAGGTCGGTGCATACGGACGGCGAGCCCCGGGTCCGCTACCGGAAGCAGGATCACGTCGCCTTCGTCACCCTGAACCGCCCCCGGGTGCTGAACGCGATGGACCTGCGCATGCACGCCGAACTCGCCGAGGTCTGGGACGATGTCGAGGCAGATCCCGAGGTCCGTTGCGCCGTGCTCACCGGCGCCGGGGACCGGGCGTTCTCGGTCGGGCAGGACCTGCGCGAGCGGGCCCGGCTGCAAAGCGAGGGTGCCCAGCCGACCACGTTCGGCAGCCGTGGCCAGCCCGGCTGGCCACGGCTGACCGAACGGTTCTCGCTGACCAAGCCGGTGCTGGCCCGGGTCAACGGCTACGCCCTGGGGGGCGGCTTCGAGCTGGTGCTGGCCTGCGACCTGGTGGTCGCAGCGGAACACGCCAGCTTCGGCCTGCCGGAGGTCCGGCTGGGCCTGGTGCCGGGGGCGGGCGGCGCGTTCCGGCTGGCGCGGCAGCTGCCGCTGAAACAGGCGATGGGCTACCTGCTCACCGGTCGCCGGCTGGACGCCGCCACCGCGCTGCGCTTCGGCCTGGTCAACGAGGTGGTGCCGGCGGAGGAGTTGGACGCCCGGGTCGCCGGCTGGACGGCGGACCTGGTGCGGGCCGCGCCGCTGGCCGTCCGGGCGCTGAAGGAGGCGACGTACGCGTCGCTGGACATGCCGCTGCCGGAGGCGTTCGGCACCCGCTTCGACTGGGAACGGCGCCGGCGCGCCGGCGCCGACGCCCGGGAGGGTGTCGCAGCCTTCGCCGAGGGACGTGAACCGCAGTGGTCCGGAGAATGACCCCGGAATAGGGACGGGTGCTACCGAGCCTTTCGTCCCGTGATTCGGCAGTCTGTTGCCGTGGGTCGTCCGGCGGCTCTCCCACTGCTTTTGCCAGGGTTTCTCGTGAGCTATTCCGAGGGCATTCCTGGGGCCGTCCAACTGGCTGCCGAACAGTTGGACGTCGCGTTGCTGGATGGAAAGTCAAGGAATTACGGTGAGGCTTGGGGATGATGACGAATGCGCTTGCCCTCCGCGGTGTATTCGACTGTGCTTGAGCACGGGAGGAAACTGCCATGACCAATCCTTTCGACGACTCCGAGGGATCGTTCTTCGCCCTGGTTAACGAGGAGGGCCAGTACTCCTTGTGGCCGTCCTTCGCACCGGTGCCGGCCGGCTGGGAAGTGGTGTTCGGGGAGGACGGGCGGGCCGCCGTCCTGGCCTACATCGAGGCGCACTGGACGGACATGCGTCCGAAGAGCCTGATCCGCAGCATCGAGGAACACCGCCGCGAGCACACGGTCTGACCGTGGACCACAACGAGGCGCAGCAGACGGCGGGCCCCTCGACGGCACGGAAGGAGGGGGGGACCGAATGATCGGCGGACCAGCTCCCGGAATGGTGATCCAGGCGATGGAGGGCGACGAGGAGTCGCCCGCGGCACCGCAGCGGATCCGGCCGGGGATCGTCCGGCGGATCCTGCCCTACGCCCGCAGGTACCGCGGGAGCATGACGGTCCTGATCCTGACGACGGCGGTCAGTTCGCTGATCATCGCCGGCTCGCCGCTGTTACTGAAGGTTCTGATCGACGACGGCGTGATGCGCGGCCGGGCCTCGGTGGTGGTGACGGTGGCGCTGATCGTGGCCGGCCTGGCCGTGCTCGACCTGGTCTGCACCCTGATCGAGTCCTGGTGCTCCGGCCGGGTCAGCGAGGGCATGATCTACGACCTGCGGACCGAGGTGTTCGCCCATGTCAGCACCCAGCCGCTGGCCTTCTTCACGCAGGCCCGCACCGGCTCGCTGATCAGCCGGCTGAACACCGACGTGGTCGCCGCGCAGCAGGCCCTGACCATGTTGCTGTCCTCGGTCACCTCCGGCGGGCTGGCGCTGCTCGTCGTCCTCGCCACGATGTTCTACCTGTCCTGGCAGATCACGCTGGTCTCGCTGGTCGTGCTGCCCCTGTTCATCCTGCCGGGCCGGATGATCGGCCGCCGGATGCAACGGCTGATGCGCGAGGCGATGCAGCTCAACGCCGACATGAGCTCGCTGATGGAGGAGCGCTTCAACGTGGCCGGCGCACTGCTGGCCAAGCTCTACGGCCGGCCCCGTGAGGAGGTGACGCTGTTCTCTCGGCACGCCGGCGAGGTCCGCGACATTAGCGTGGCGGCGACCGTCTATACCCGGATGCTGATGGTGACGGTCGCCTTCCTGGCGGCGATGGCAACCGCGGTGGTCTACGGCGTCGGTGGCTGGCTGGCCGTCGAGGGGTCCTTTCAGATCGGCACCCTGGTGGCGCTGGCCACCCTGCTCACCCGGCTCTTCGGCCCGATCAACCAGCTCTCGAACGTGCAGGCCGGCGTGATGACCGCGCTGGTCAGCTTCGACCGGCTGTTCGAGCTGCTGGACCTCAAGCCGGTGATCACCGAGCGGCCGGGGGCGGTCGCGCTCACCGAGCGGTCCGCGGCCCCCACAGCCGGCGCGCCCACCGGTGACGGCGGCGCCGCGCCCGACGTGGAGTTCCGCGGGGTGAGATTCCGCTACCCGTCGGCCGCCGAGGTCTCGCTGGCCTCGCTGGAGAATCGAGCGCTACCGGCCCGGCACGGCGGGGACGGCGCGCTGACCCTGACCGACGTCAGCTTCACCGCCCGCGCCGGCCGGCTGACCGCCCTGGTCGGCCCTTCCGGCGCCGGCAAGACCACGATCACCTATCTGGTGCCGCGGCTGTACGACCCGGTCTCCGGCACGGTGCTGGTCGGTGGCCAGGACGTCCGCGGGCTGACCCTCGACTCGCTGCGCGCGACCGTCGGCATGGTCACCCAGGACGCCCACGTCTACCACGACACGATCCGCAACAACCTGCTCTACGCCCGGCCGGAGGCCACCGAGCGCGAACTCGTCGAGGCCTGCGAGGCGGCCCAGATCTGGAACCTGGTCCGCCGGCTGCCGGAGGGCCTGGACACCGTGATGGGCGACCGCGGCTACCGCTTCTCCGGCGGGGAGAAGCAGCGGCTCGCGATCGCCCGGCTGCTGCTGAAGGCACCCTCGGTCGTCGTCCTGGACGAGGCCACCGCGCACCTCGACTCCGAGTCCGAGAGCGCAGTCCAGCAGGCGCTGCGCACCGCGCTGGCCGGCCGCACCTCCATCGTGATCGCGCACCGGCTGTCCACCATCCGCGAGGCCGACCAGATCCTCGTGGTCGACGGCGGCCGGATCGTCGAGGCCGGTGTGCACGAGGAGTTGCTCGAGGCCGGTGGAAGCTACGCCGAGCTCTACCGCACCCAGTTCGCCCAGGGCCCGGGCCGGATCCCGGCGATCGAGCTTGTCGGCGCGGGCGTCGGCGGCGACGGGATGAGCCCGGGCGCGTTCATCACCGGCCCGCCGCCGGGCGGTCTCCCGCCGGGCGGTCTCCCGCCGGGCGGTTTCCCGCCGGGCGGTCTCCCACCGGG
>NZ_CDWTMG010000264.1:3569-6955 GCF_977945845.1 Frankia sp. CcMO1 | reverse complement strand
CCCACGATGCCGCCTCCGGAACCGGCACCGGCAGCAGGAACCGGAAGACCGTGCCGGTGCCGACGGCACTGGACACCTCGACCCGGCCGCCATGGGCGGCGGCGGTCGCCGCGACGATGGACAGCCCCAGCCCGTTGCCGCCAGGCCCCCGTGCCCGGCTGTCCGCGGCCCGGTAGAAGCGGTCGAACACGTGCTCGGCAACCTCCGGTGGCATGCCCGGCCCGTGGTCGATGACGTGAAGCTCCGCGCCCCCGGGGGGTCCCGGGGGCGGCGGGGCCGGTCGGCGCGGCGCCCGCCGGCAGCGCGTGCAGCCGCACCTCGATCGGCGTCTCGGGCGGGGTGTGGACGCGGGCGTTGGTCAGGAGGTTGCCGGCGAGCTGGCGCAGCGCGTTCTCGTCGCCGAGGACGACACAGCTCGCCGGGAGCTCGGCGCTCACCGGGCGCTCGGGGACCGCGACCCGCAGGTCGGCGACGGCGTCGCGGACGAGCCTGGCAAAGTCGATCTCGGCCCGCCGCATCGGTCGCTGCTCGTCGAGGTGGGCCAGGTACAGCAGGTCGTCGACGAGGGTGCTTATCCGGGCGGCCTCCTCCTGGACCCGGCGTAGCGCGTCATCCGCGTCGATCGCCGTCACCATTCCGCCGCGCAGCAGATCGGCGTAGCCGCGGATCGAGGTCAACGGCGTCCGCAGCTCGTGGGAGGCGTCGGCGGCGAAGCGGCGGAGCTGCTCCTGGGAGGCGACCCGGGCGGCGAACGCGGCCTGGATCTGGCCGAGCATCGTGTTGAGGGCCATGGCGAGCTGACCGGTCTCCGAACGGGCCGACCCCGCCGGCACCCGCCGGTCGAGATCCCCCCGGCGATCGCCGACGCGGTGGAGATCATCTGACGCAGTGGGCGCAGGCCACGGGTCAGCCGCACCCAGGCGAGCACGGCGATCGCGGCGAGCACCGCGAGACCCACCGCCACTTCGATCATCACCAGTCGGTGGACCGTCTCCGCGACCGGCTTCAGCGGCAGCGCGACGAGAACCCGTGGCCCGCGCGGACTGTCCCGGACGACCGCTCGGTACCGCTCCCGGTCGGCGATGACGGTGAACGGTGCGGCACCCCGGTCCCCGGCGGCGTCCAGCAGGGGCGTAGCCGGCGGCGTGGGAGTCACCGAACCCGCGATGCGCAGCACCGTCCCGTCCGTCCGCCGGATCTCCACCAGGTAGTCGGTCGGCGCCACGGCCCGCTCCACCCCGGCCCGGCCCAGCGCCTCCCACCGGGACAGATAGGCAGCAGCCGGCAGGCCGCCCAGCACCCGCGCGCGGGTGAGCTGCTGGTCGATCCGGTCGTCCAGGTAGGCACGCAGCGCGAACACGCTCGCCCCACCCACGATGACCAGTCCCAGTGCGGTCAGCGCGATCAGGCCGGACATCAGCTTCAGGCGGAGCGTCACCGGTTGGACCCCGCCACCGGAAGGCGCAGCACGTAGCCAAAACCACGCTGGGTGTGGATGAGAGACGGGCCGTGCCGGCCGAGCTTGCGCCGCAGGTAGCTGACGTACTGGTCCACGATGGTCGGCTCGCCCGCGTAGTCGTAGCTCCACACCGCGTCGAGGATCTGGGTCCTGGACAGCACCCGGTTGGGGTTGGTCAGGAAGTACCGCAGCAGGGAGAACTCCGTCGGCGACAGGTCGATCGGTTCCCCGGCGCGGCGGACGAGATGGGCGTCCCGGTCGAGTTCCACGTCGGCGAACCGCAGCGGGGACGGCGGCACGGGTGCCGGCTCGGCCGGCGGAGGTGACGTCCGGCGCAGCACGGCCCGGACCCGGGCGACGAGCTCGTCGACGGCGAACGGCTTGGTGACGTAGTCGTCGCCGCCGTAGGTGAGGCCGGCGATCTTGTCCCGGTGGGCGTTGCGCGCGCTCAGGTAGACGACGGGTACCGGGTGCCCGTCCGCGCGCAACATCCGGCAGATCTCGAAGCCGTCGATGTCGGGCAGCATCACATCAAGGATCATCAGATCCGGCCGGGCCTCGACGGCCAACTCGAGCGCCGCCCGACCGGTGGTCGCGGTCAGAACGTCGAAACCATGGAAACGTAACGCCATCCGCAGCAGATCGACGATGTTCGGCTCATCGTCGACAACCAGCACACGCGGGGCAGTGGACATGTCCGGCTCCCTGGACGCGACCTCGATGCAGCGGGTGGACGGCGATGCGGGCGGCGATGTCGACATCGTCCGCGTCGAGTTCATCCGAGCATCATGAGAGTTCGGTGTGAGCCGGATGCCGACCGGGCGCGCCGGGACTGTCCGGCCGGGCGTCCTCGCCGGGCCTGGCAAGGATGCCCGCTCCCGCAGCGGGACTGCCTCGGCGGAACAGTTCCACGCTCGGTAATCCACACCCGCGGGACATGGTTAACACATGATCCCTCTGGAACAGTTCCCCAATGAAATCACTCACGGACATCGACCTGATACGCGATCTGGAGCCCGTCGCCGAGGCCAACCTGAACCGGCATCTCGGCGTCGCCGCCGAATGGATGCCGCACGAGTACGTACCCTGGGGCGAGGGCCGCGACTTCGACAGTCTCCCCTGGGAGCCCGGGCAGTCGAAGCTTTCCAAGATCGCGCAGATCGCGTTCGAGGTCAACCTGCTGACCGAGGACAACCTGCCGAGCTACCACCGGGAGATCGCGGACGCGTTCGGCCGGGACGGCGCCTGGGGAAGCTGGGTGCACCGGTGGACCGCCGAAGAGGGGCGCCACTCCATAGCGATGCGCGACTACCTCCTGGTCACCCGGGCGGTGGACCCGATCGCCCTCGAACGCAACCGCATGTACCAGATGGGCAAGGGCTACGACAGCCGGGACAAGTCCCCGCTGGAGGCAACGGCGTACGTCTCCTTCCAGGAACTGGCGACCCGGGTGAGCCACCGCAACACTGGCCGTTTCTGCGGGGAACCGATCGCCGAGAAGCTGCTCACGCGGGTGGCGACGGACGAGAACCTGCACATGATCTTCTATCGGAACGTGATCGCGGGGGCGCTGGAGCTCGACCCCTCGCGTACCGTGGTGGCCATCCGCGACGAGCTCGTCAACTTCCAGATGCCCGGCACCGGCATCCGTGACTTCGGCCGCAAGGCGATCCAGATCGCCCGGGCCGGCATCTACAACCTGCGCATCCACCACGACGACGTGGTGCTGCCGATCCTGCGTCACTGGCGGTTCTTCGACCTGGAGGGCCTGAATGGCGAGGCTGAGAAGGCCCGCGAGGAGGTCTCCGCCTTCGTCACCGGGCTCGACGCCCTCGCGACGCAGCAGGAAGCGAAGCTGGCGCGGACCACGGAACGTGCCACCCGGCGAGCCGAGGCGTTGGCCTCGGCCTAACGCATAACCTGCATA
>NZ_CDWTMG010000264.1:0-2936 GCF_977945845.1 Frankia sp. CcMO1 | reverse complement strand
CATAACCCAGAAATCCGGAAAATCCGGGATGGTCTCACTGCCCGTAGCGTCCCTACCGGGTGGTGAGGTGTTCGCAGATCGTGTCGACACCGGTCTCCCGGTCCACCACCAGCCACGGGGAGACCCAGCTCCGGGCCGCCAACTCCTCGTACATCCGCGCGCACCGCTCCTGCAGCCCGTCGTCGGACTCGAAGGTGTCCAGCGCCCGGCCTCGGTCGGCCCCGGCGCGGGCGAGCGTACCCGCCCGCGCCGTCCCCACCGGGATCCGCAGCAGGACCTGGAGATCGGGCACCGGCAGCGCGAGCGCGCCGAGTTCCAGCTCGGCGATCCAGGCGGGAAAGCTCTCCCGCTCGGTGGCCGGCAGCCGCGCCGCGCCGTACGCCGCGTTCGACGCCACGTAACGATCGATGATCACCAGATCATGCGTGCGGACGAGGGCGTCGAGTTCGGGACGGGAGTTGGCCCGGTCGAGCGCGAACATCATCGCGCTCGCCCGGGGAGAGGCCGCGAGCGGCGCGAGCCGCGGATCGCCGGCCAGCAAGCCGCGCACCGCCGGGCCGAGAGGCTCGGTCGCATAGCGGGGATAGGCGAGCGTCGCGACGCTGCGGCCGGCGGCGGTGAGGCGAGCGACCAGCCGCCCGGTTAGCGTGTTCTTGCCCGCGCCGTCGACGCCTTCGATCGCGAGGATCACCCGCCTGGCACCTCCCCGCCACCGGCCGTCGTGAGCCCTTAGGCCGCAGCGTAACCGTAACAAGGACACAGCCCGTAACAAGGACACCACAAGGACACGTCGAAACCGATCGACCACCGGCCGGGCGCTTCCTCCTCCCGGCTGCGTCCCGGCCCGTACGCGGGATACGTCCAGTGGCGGATGTCGGCACGACGGCGGCTCGCTACCGTCGGAGAGATGGAGGCCAGGCGCGGCATCTTCCCGGTGATCGGTGACGTCCTGTTCACCGCATTCACCGCGGCGGCGTTGCTCCGCGGTTCCGGGGAGGCGGGTGCCGACCAGGTGCCCCCCTCCCGGCCGTTGGATGCCTTCGCCTACGTGCTGCTCGCCCTGCTGGCCGCCGCCATCCCCCTGCGCCGCCGGGCCCCGTTGGCCATGCTCGTGGCCACGAGCCTGCTCCTCGGCGGCTACCTCGGCGCCGGCTACCCGCGCGGCCCCGCGTTCTTTCCCGTGATCGTGGCCGGGCTCGCGGTCGGGCTGCGCCACGACCAGCGGACGACGAGCCGAGCCGTGGGGGTCTGCGTTCTACTGATCTTCCTCGGCTCGGTCGTCGCGCTGCTGCGGGGATACGCCGACGGCGGCTGGAAGTTCGCCATCGCGATAATCGGGACGGCCGCATCCTGCACCGTTCCCGCGTTCGTGGGCGCCCTGATCAGACTCAACCGCATCGCCTCTGCGCAGGCCAAGGAGGAGGCGACCCGCCGCCGGATCGAACAGGAACGGCTGCGGATGGCTCGCGAGGTTCACGATGTCGTGGGCCACAGCCTGTCCATTATCTCCCTGCAGGCCGCGGTGGCGCTGCATGTGCTGGACCGGCGTCCCGAGCAGGCCCAGGTGGCCCTGGAGGCCATCCGCCGGACGAGCGTCGACGCGCTGGACGAGCTGCGGGCCACCCTGGCGCTCACCCGGGCCGGCCGGCGGGCGGACCCGGCCGCGGACGACGTCACCGCCGCCGCTGCCAATGCCACCACTGCCACCGCTGCTGCTGCCACCACCGCTGCTGCCGCTGCCACGTCCTCGACGGATACCCCGGAGGGGACCGGCAGGGCCCGCGAGGCGCATGACGAGCCGCCCAGAACCCCGTTGACGGGACTCGGCCGACTCCCGAGCCTGCTGCGCGAGGTCCGGCTCTGCGGGGTGCCCGTCGAGCTCGTCACGCAGGGAGACTCCCGGGATCTCACGGGCCTGCCGGCGGACCTCGATCTGGCGGCCTACCGCATCATTCAGGAGTCGCTGACCAACGTGCTCCGGCACGGGGAGCCGAACGGAGTACGAGTGCGCGTCACCATGGGGATCATCGGCGGCCGGCTCGTCGTCGACGTCACCGACCAGCCGGGCACGGCCGCGCCCCCGCCGCTCCCCGGCGAGCCGCACGGCTGGCCGACCTCGACCGGCCACGGGCTCACCGGGCTGCGGGAGCGGGCCGCGGAGTTCGGCGGAAGCCTCACCGCCGGACCGGTCCAGGCCGGCGGTTGGCAGGTCCGGGCCGAGCTTCCGGTGCACACCGGCGGCGGCCGGACGCTCCCCGGCCGGGTGACGCGCTCGTGATCCGGGTGGCGGTGGCCGACGACCAGCCGCTGGTGCGGCTCGGGCTGCGGGTACTCATCGAGACCGAGGACGATCTGGAGCTCGTCGGCGAGGCCGAGGACGGCCGGGCCGCGGTCGAGCTCGTCCGCGCCACCCGACCCGACGTCGTGCTGCTCGACATCCGCATGCCGGTTCTCGACGGGCTGGCGGCGCTGCGGACGATCGTCGAGGATCCCGGCCTGGCCGCCACCCGGGTCGTCATGGTCACCACCTTTGAGCTGGACGAATACGTCTTCGAGGCGTTGCGGGGCGGCGCCTCGGGCTTCGTGCTCAAGGACACCGAGCCCGCCGACCTGCTGCGGGCGATCCGGGTCGTCGCCGCGGGCGAGTCCCTGCTCTCCCCGACGGTGACCCGGCTCGTCATCGAGGCCTTCGCCCGCCGGCCAGCCGCCGTCGCCGCCCCGGACCTGCGCGGGCTAACCGTGCGGGAACGCGAGGTGATGAGCCTCGTCGGCCACGGGCTGTCCAACGACGAGATCGCCGCCCAACTGGTGATCAGTCCGGCGACGGCCCGCACCCACGTGAGCCGGGTGATGGTGAAACTGGCGGCGCGGGACCGAGCCCAGCTCGCCGTCCTGGCCCACCAGGCCGGCCTCGTCTGAGCCGGCTGGGCGTACCC
>NZ_CDWTMG010000263.1:0-6335 GCF_977945845.1 Frankia sp. CcMO1 | reverse complement strand
GTACTAGTCCGTCCGGCCGGGGGGTCCGCGGTCGCCACGAGGAGGCCGGCACCGGCCGGTCCCGGCGCGATGTCACACCCGGGGCCGCGCTCCCGCCGAGGTCCGACCTCGGCAGGCGGCACCCGTGGGACGCAGGTGCCGTCGGGACAATCTTCTACGAAGAGTAGAAGGCAAGATGGTCGGGTGACCGTCACCTCGACAGGTGCGTTCCCATGCACCTGACCCAGTCGACCGACCTGGCGCTGCGGGCGCTCATGCTCGCAGCCACCCGGGAGGATCGCCTCACCGTCCGCGACCTCTCGAAAGCCCTCGATGTTCCGCTCACCCACATGGCGAAGATCGTGCAACGCCTCCAGCGGCTCGACCTCGTGGTCACCGTACGCGGACGCACCGGCGGGGTGCTGCTCGCCCCGGGCACGACGCAGGTCACCGTCGGGCACATCGTCCGTGCCCCCGAGGGCACGGACGAGTTCGTCTCCTGCGACGGTCCCCCGTGCCCGCTGCGATGCGCCTGCCGACTGCGCCCCCTCCTGCGACGAGCCCAGGAGAACTTCCTGGTCACGCTCGACGAGGTGACCCTCGCCGAGCTCACCGACGAACCCGCCGGCGCCGTCCTGCGCTCCCTCGCGCCACCGGTCCGCTGACACCCGGCCCCGCCCTCCACGAAACGCCCTGGAACTACCCGGGGCTGGACGAGCGGACCCCGCCGTTCTGTCGGACCTGCGGGATAGAATCGTCTGGAACGCAGGCTGGTTACGGGAGGAATCCCCCGCAACGTCTCGGCGTCAGGCCGGCGCCTCGGACCCGAGGTCCGCCAGCACCGGCCTTTCCGCGAATTCTCTCGGTTCGTTTTTCCCGCTACTGCTCCGCTTTATCGTGCTCCGCCCCGGCGAATACCCGAGGTCACCCTCGTCAGCTTCCGTAGGCGGCGATGAAGGGCGTATCAGCCTTGATCTTACCGAGCTTCGTGGCACCGCCCGGCTCGCCGAGCGGTGCGTCCCGACCTGGCAGGACGGTGCTGAAGAACAGCGCCTCGCTTTCAATGAACTCCTTGTCCTTCGCGGAAACACGGTCGTCACTGATGGCCGCGCCGACCGGGCAGGACACTGCGCAGGCGCCGCATTCCGTGCACTCGTCCGGATTGATGTACATCTTACGGTCACCCTCGTAGATGCAATCGGCCGGGCACCCCTCCAGGCAGGAGCCGTCCTTGACATCGATACACGCGGCGGTGATGACAAATGGCATGAGAACCCTCACTTTCGATCGACCATGCCGGACCACATCCGGACGGCAGTCAATCCCATGGCTGGCCTCCGACTTCTTCTCGGCTGGTTCCGACCGAGACGGATGGCCGTGCGGCGAACCCGAATGAATGGTATAGGTTCGCGGGGCGCTGGCAGGTCGTGCACCGTGAACGGCATGTAAACAAATTATCCGCGAGGCAAGCCTCATGGATATCCTCGAAATCCACTCGAAGGAAAATCTCAAGGATATTTTTATCAATAACATTATCTTGACCCGAATCACGCTTGAATACCCGCCCGCATTTTCCCGGAGGACGCCATCACGGTATCGGCCCGGCACGAGGCAGCAGGGTAGCGGGGCCGCCCCCGGGAGAAATCCGGACGCCGGCACCCGCCGGCCGTACCCACCGGGCGTACCCACTGATCACACTCCGGGAAGGCCGCTGATCATGCGGCGTCACCGGCGTTCCCCAGACCCCGCCCGGGCGGGGTTCACGATCCAGGCGGAGGTTCGAGGGCCCGGGGGCAGTCGATCGTTGCAGGTGGGACGGAATTTCCATCCGGACGATCTCGCCGTAGGCGAGGAATCTCATGAGCACGAAGAACCAGTGCGCCGGCCACACCTGCAGTCGGACGGGGGGTTGGCCGGCAAGCATGATGACCATGCTGTCGCCGTCCACACCGGACGCCCGCAGGTACGGGTAGCCGATATCGGTCCAGCCGGTCGTGAGCGCCAGCGCGAGGCGCCAGTTCGTCAGGAAAAGGTGCCCCTGGGAGACAGGGCGCCACTGGACCGCGGCGAGCGCCTCGGCGCGCCTGCGCTGGCTGCCGTTGTACAGGGCACTGCCGAGCAGGGACGCGCCGAGCAGAAGGGGACTACCGAAGGCGACGAACCACCCCTGATTATAGATGACGTTCTGGCCGATGTACTGCCAGACGCAGACGGATGCCTGGGCCAGCACGGCTTCACCCGCACCCAGCGCGATCTGCACGGGTTGTGCCCGCGGACGCCATCCGCGCGTGAGCGCCTCACCGAGTTCCGCGCCAGCCAGCCAGCTCTCCTCGTACGGGGTACGCGGTCCCGGCCGCATCGGACGATGTCGGGGCAAGGTCACCAATCCCACGTCGCGCGATCACTGTCAGCCTTGATTGTCCATCATTGCCGTTCATCATTCGCAGGGCCGGCGCGGGGCATCCGGATTGGTTCACCTCCGCGCGTAGGCCGGGCGGGACCTTCCCCGACCGGCCTACGGGTTTTCCCGCGCCGACCGGCGGCCGGAATTCCGTCAGCCTTGTACTCGGTCAGGGCATGTACTCGGCCATGACGCCCCCCCGCACGATTTCCAGCAGTCTACCTCGAGGAACGGGCAGAGATGGTTCTTGATCCGTTGAGCGTACCCATGCTGATCGCCAACACCGTGCTGTAATGCCCCCATGGCGACATTCGGTGCGATGCGACGGCACCCGGAGCGGCACAGCACGAACCGTTCGGGCTGGCTGCGCGCGGCCGTCCTCGGCGCGAACGACGGCCTGGTCTCCACCTCCAGCCTCATCGTCGGCGTCGCCGCGAGCGGCGCCTCCACCGGCGCGGTCCTGACCGCCGGGATCGCGGGTCTGACCGCGGGGGCGATGTCGATGGCGGCCGGGGAGTATGTGTCGGTGAGCTCCCAGGCCGACGTGGAACACGCGGACCGGGCCAAGGAGAGCGCGGAGCTGGCGGCCAACCCCGCGGCCGAGCTCGCCGAGCTGGTCGGCATCTACGAGCGGCGCGGCCTTCCGCACGACCTCGCCAGGCAGGTCGCCGTGGCACTGACCGAGCGGGGTGCGCTGGAGGCGCACCTGCGCGACGAACTCGGCCAGAGTGAGGCCACCCGGGCGCGCCCGGTCCAGGCCGCCGTCGCGTCGGCGGGCAGCTTCACGGCCGGCGGGCTGGTGCCGTTCCTCGGGATGTCGGCCCCGGCGGGGGCGGGCCGCCTGGCGCTCGTCGTCGTGGTGACGATGATCGGTCTCGCCGTCGCGGGCATGCTCGCCGCGCGGGCCGCCGGTATGGCGCTGCTACGTCCGGCCCTGCGCGTCGTGCTGGGCGGCGCCGCGGCCATGCTGGTCACCGCGCTGGTCGGTCTGATCACCGGCGCGGCCGGCGGCTGACCGACCGCCGGGACGTACCTGAGCCCACCACCGATCCACCGCTGGTCCGTGGGCTCATACCGTTCCTCGGTGGGCGCGGGGCGAACCACGGGTCGTCGGCACCGGCGCCGCCGGGTCTGGTAGGCGGCTACATCCGGTGTTCGACGATCACGTCGGCGGTCATCGCCAGCGCGCCGGGGCTGCGCGGGCTGCGCACCACCACGAGGGCGAACAGGGCGTCGAGCACCGACAGGTGCACGATCCGGCTGGTCATCGCCTCGATGCGATACGCCGTCTCCCGACTGCCCACCACCACCGCGTGCTGCACCAGCTCGGTCAACGGTGACCGGGCAAAGCTCGTGATCGCGGCGGTGTGCGCCCCGGCGTCCACGGCCGCCCGCATCGCCGCCAGTGTCTCCGCCGTCGAGCCGGTGTGGCTGACCGCAACACACAGATCACCCGCCGCCAGCATCCGGGCGGTGACGTGCTGCACATGCGTGTCCCCGGCGAACCGCGCATCGACCCCGACCGTGGTCAGCCGGTAGGCGGCATCCATCGCCAGCGGCGCCGACGTCCCCACCGCCACGAACAACGTCCGCGGCGCGGCGACGACCAGGTCGGCGATCGCCGCCAGCACGCCACCGTCGATCCCCCGCGCCGCCTCGGTCAGCGCACTCGCCGCCCCGCCGAGCACCTTCCCGGCGATCTCATCCGGGCCATCGGCCGCGGACACCTCGTCCACCAGCTGCCGCTCCACCGGCAGCGTCTCCCGGATCAGCGCCAGCTTGAGTTCCTGATAGCCCCGAAGCCCGAGGCTCTGGCAGAACCGCACCACCGTCGCCGGCGAGCTTCCCGACACCTGCGCCAGCTCGCTCACCGACTGGTGGATCATCGCAGCCGGGTCGGCGAGGACCTGCCGCGCCACCCGCTGCTCCGCCGACGACAGCGACGCCGACAAAGCCCGGATGCGCTCCAACACGGCGGGCGCGGCAGCGCCGCCCTCGACCCTCATAGTCACATCACTAGTCACGACACGTCACGCTAAGCGCGTAGACGCAACGGTCAGATGCCTAAAGGTAAATTTCGGATGAATATTCCATAGTATCATGTATTATGAAAGTCCATTTCGGCCCCGGGCGGTCGGTGTCGGCCAGGGTGGAGGGGTCCGGAGCTCGTCCGCGACCCTCAGCGCATGATCCCAGTATGGCCGAGGGAGTAGCGACCGGGTTGCGGCCAGACCGCGAGACCGTGCGGCTCACGGCCGACGGGGATCCGAGCCAGCAGCCGGCCGGCCTTCGGCTCCGATATTTCCCGTCCAAGGAAGACCTGGTTCTCGGTGAGACGCACGCCCTGATCCCGGTGCTCCAAGAGCATGTCCGCGTCCGCCCGGCCGACGAGCCCCCGTAGACCGCCGTGTGTAACGCGTTGTTCGCCATCGCGGCTGAGCGTGGCGTCGGCCTCGGCCTTCTGTTCAGCGGCCCACCGGTCGCCTTTGTGACCCAACCGAGCAGGTCCGCCACAACATTGCTGCGCGAGTTCGAGGACGGCCTGGCACACGTCCTTGCCGAACGACTCAGCCGGGCGGACGGCGGCGGCGATGCGCAGCACTCTCATCGCCTTCTCCGCGCTGCCCCAACCGGACCGGACGCTCACGACCGCGTTGCGCCTGCTCCAGGAGACGTTCGCGATCCTCCGGCAGTGAGTCCCCGCCCGGCAGGCGATCAACGGGTGACCGCAATCACAAGCCAACAAGGACCGGCGATCTGTCATTACTGACACATTCGACATCGAGGGCCGCCAGCTTGCCGACACCGGAACACGCGGGCCCGGATCCGCACCGTCGGCAGAGCAGCCGGAGGCGGTCGCCGAACATGCCCTGTCGTCGGACCGCTCGATCGATCAGACTGGGTAGGGCAGCAGCCCGCGGTCGGGTCGACAGGAGTCGGAAGGCCACCCGGGTTCGTCGTCATGCTGGTCCTTCCCGAACAGGCACCGTTCGGCGCGGTGCGAGCGAAGCCGGTTGGCGGGACCCGCGCGGCCGGTCCGAAGAGGCGGAGTTCTCCTCTGAGGCGGGAGGTGCGGGTGGGCGGCAGCAGCGGCAGCCACCCGGCCGAGTCCCGGGCTATGGCCGCGCCGACCGCGCCGTTTCCGCGCGCCTGCGGTGCCGCGGCCAGGACGACCCGGTCGGGGCGCACCAGCACGGCCCCGGCCCCCGCCCGGCGCAACCAGCCGGCCGAGATCCCGCCGTCGGAGATGACGGCGTCGTCACCGTCGTCCAGGCCGGCCGGATGCCCCGAACCGCTGGTGGCACCCGAACCGCTGGTGGCGGCGCGGACCTGGAAGACCGGCGCCCGCAGGCGCCGCGCCAGGACCGAGAGGCCGGGATCGAGCGGGCCGGAAGCGACGATCGCAAAGGAGTCACCGAGCAGGTCATCGAGGCGGCACCGACGCCGGTCGACGGTGACCCACGGTTGTGGAAGCAGGGTCCCGGCCAGGCCACCAAGACCGCGGTGGCGGGGTCGGACCAGCGGCCCGGCGGGTAGCCGGGGCGACGTCGTACGCGCGGCGGCATGGCTGAAGCCCGGGACCCGGCAGGCTCCAGCAAGGACCAGCCGCCGAGCGGCCGCGGCGTTGTCCTGACCACCGGTCATCGCCCAGCCGACCGTGATCGCCGTCCGGATCAGGCGGGCCACGTGGGGTTCGCGTTCGAGCTGGTAGGTGTCGAGCAGTCGGTCGTCGGCTCCTTCGGACAGCACCATCGCCAGCTTCCAGCTGAGGTTGGCGGCGTCGCGTAGCCCGGCGCCCATACCCTGGCCAATGAACGGCGGGGTCACGTGCGCCGCGTCGCCAAGCAGGAAGACCCGCCCGAGGCGCCACCGGTCAGCGACCCGGGCCCGGAACGTGTATGCCGCCTGTCGCAGCACCTCCACCCCGGACCGTGGCACGCCGCGGATCCAGGGG
>NZ_CDWTMG010000262.1:0-6373 GCF_977945845.1 Frankia sp. CcMO1 | reverse complement strand
ACGACACACCAGAACGGCGAACAACATCCACACCCGACTCCAACACCAACCACTCACCGCAAGATCACGAATCTACGTGAATGTTTACCAAACAGGCCCGGCAGCAATGGCAGGAGAAGATCAACGCGGTGGAACGCACCCTTGACGATCTGAGCCAGCGACGACGTCGACTTCTGAACACGCTCGAAACTACCGACGACCTCGAACCTGAGCTTCTCCAGGACATCAACCGCCGGTCAGCGCAGATCAGCAGCGAACAGGAAGTCAAACGACGCGACCTGGCTCACCTCCGCGCCCACCCGCCAGCCCAAGCGGGCAGCGACACGGACCTATTCGATCTCCTTGGAACCGTCACCCGCGCCGAGCTCACCCGCATGCCCGAGGAGTTTCTCAGGGGCCTCTTCGACGCTTACGGCCTCGAGATCATCTACGACGCACGAGTGAACCACGTCACATGCACGGTCGGCATCGACGAACACAACCTGGCCCTCGTCACCAGCGTGACCAGCGCCATGCAGAACACCCCCAACCCGGCCATCGGGTTGGGGGTGTTTGATGTGCGCTCGGAGGGACTCGAACCCCCAACCTTCTGATCCGTAGTTAGATTTGGATCTTCCGTCGACGTCTGTCAACGTCCGCCCTGCCTGCTGACCATGAGCGTTCCGTCCACCGGTGTCCGTCGACGTCCACCCGCGTCCAGCGGCTTGGCTGTCAACTTGGCTGTCAACTTGGCTGTCACGCGTGCCACGGCTTGGACCACGTGATGGGCGCTCGACGCTGAGATCCGGGAGCATACTGGGAGGCATGGCGGAAGATCTTCTGGCGCTCGTCGTGGCCGACCCGACAGTCGGTCATGGGCAGGCGTGTATCCGGGGGACCCGGGTGCCGGTGAGTGTCGTGCTCGACTGCCTTGCCGACGGTATGTCCGACGGTGAGATCATCGCGGAGTACCCGTCGCTGACCGTGTCGGGGATCCGTGCGGCCGCTGCCTACGGGGCGCGTCTGGCGCGGGAGGATCTCGTGCCGCTTCGTACCGCGCCGTGAAGGTCAAGCTGGACGAGGGTCTCCCGGTCTCCCTTGCCGAGCGACTCGCCAAGCACGGGATCGACGCCGATACCGTGCTTGCGGAGAACCTGTCGGGCCGCTCCGATCCGGAGGTGCTCGCTGCTGCGGTTGCCGAGAACCGGATCGTGTTCACCCTCGACCGCGGCTTCGGGAACATCCGTGCCTACCCGCCGGGATCGCACAGCGGGATCGTGGTCTTCCGGCTTGACGACCAGTCGGCACGCGCCGTGATCGCGGCCGTCGAGGACCTGGTCACGCATCACGACCTCGCTGGGGCCGTGACAGTGGCGCACCGCGGCCTTCTCCAGATCCGTCGCGAGGGCGATTGACCCTCTCCGCCCGGGCTGGGACATCGCCTACGCAAAGCTCAGAGCCCCGCGCCGGAGTAGTGGCTGCGGGGCTCTGACCTGTCTCAACCTGACGTGCGCTCGGAGGGACTCGAACCCCCAACCTTCTGATCCGTAGTCAGATGCTCTGTCCGTTGAGCTACGAGCGCGATGTACCGCCGTGGTGGCCGGCGGTGCCAGCTTACAGCACCCGACGGATGGCACCGATCCTCCGAGGGGGATGTAGCTGTCTGTAGTTCATCCTGTGCTTCTTGTGTGGACAGCTGTGGGGTCATCGTCGAATCGGCAGCTGCGGCGCCGGCAGGAGGAGTTGCCGGTGGGGCGCGCGGCGGACGGTCAACCGCTGACCGTCCGCCGCGTCGACGGCGGACCAGACCTCGGCGGGCAGCTCGCGCGCCCGCACCGGGAGGTGTGTGTCCGAGAGCATGACCAGACGCACCCCGCCAGTACCCGACGCGACGGCCACGGGAACGCCATCGTGCCCGATCGGGCGGGCACGTTAGCGCCCGCTGCCGAGAGGTCCTCATGGTCGAGCAGTCCTCATAGGGGACGTAATGAAGTAACAAATACGTGATCGAGAGCATTATCGCAGGTCACAGGCCTGTGGAGGGTTCGAAACGCGCAAGTTATTTCATTTCGACTCCATAGTGACATCGGGACGTCATCAGGTGCCGTCGATCATAATTTGATTTTATGCAAAGTAATTGGATTTTGTATATCGTAATTAGATTTGTCAAAACATGATTGGCTGTCGCCAGAGCGATGCCCGATCTTATCGAGTATCGTCGCGTGGAGTAATGAGGCGTAACGATCCGGGGCGCAGGGTAATTCTCCTCCTGGCGTGCGCATCGTGAAGATCGACGGCTGGAGATCATCCTGATGGATCCGGGCGGCGTGCGCCGCGCGACTCGGAGCCAGCCCTTCGCCGCCCAAGCACTGTTCCGTGCCCGGGCGGCGACGATGAGCTCGCTGTTCCTGCTGGCTCTGCTGCTTGCGAGCTGGGCGCCGCGTATACCGCAAATCAAGGAGGGGCTCGAACTCGGCGACGGGCAGCTCGGTCTGACCCTGCTCGGCGCCCCGATCGGGGCGGTTCTGACATTGTGGCTGATCGGTCTGGCGGTCACCCGGTACGGCAGCATCACCATGGTGCGAGCAGGTCTGCCCGCCTACTGCGCCACCGGTCTTCTGGTCCCGCTCATCGAGGGACCCTGGTCTCTGTTCGCTCTGCTCACCCTGTGGGGGGCGACCAGCAGTTGCCTCGACATCTCCCTGAACACCCAGGCCGTGGGGATTGAGCGATGCTACCAGCGGCCGATCATGACCTCCGCCCATGCGGCGTGGACGGCGGGTGCCCTGTCCGGGGCCGGGATCGGTTCGGCGGCGGCCGCTCTGAGTGTCCCGATCGGCGTGCAGTTCGCGGTGCTCGGCGGGTTGGGTCTCGCTGCCGCCCTACCCGCCACGGCCTGGATGCTGCCCGACGGCGCTGCACCGGAAGTCGCGCCAGGGGACGGGCGAGACGGCTGGGGCGGAGACCGCGACAGAGCGGTGCCCCCGGGTCCCGCGGGCACCGGCAGCCGTGCCCGGCAGTTCGTCGCACTGTGCGTCATCGCCTTCGGTAGTTTCCTCTGTGAAGGTGTGGCGGCGGACTGGAGCGCCGTCTACCTCACCGAGGTAGCCGGAGCGGCTGCCGGAATCGCGGGTATCGGCTTTGTGGCCTTCACCTCCTGCATGTTCGTCGTGCGCCTGTTCGGGGACCGCGCCATGGCACGGTTCGGCCCGACCCGAACGGTCCGCGGCCTCGCCGTGACCGCGATGGTGGGATTCGCGGTCATGCTTGCGCTCGGTTCCTCGGCGTTCGGCACGGTCGGGGGAATCGTCGGATTCGGAACGCTCGGCGTCGGCACCGCCTGCGTGCTGCCCGCGGTGTTCTCCGCGACGGGGCGGCTCAGGTCGTCGACGGGCAGCTCCATCGCCGTGGTCGGCACGGTCGGGTATGCCGGATGGTTGTGCGGGCCGGCTCTCATCGGTGGGCTCGCCGAGCTGGCGGGCCTGCAACTCGCCATGGTCGTCGTGCTTGTCCTGCTCGTCGCGATCATGGTTTGCGCGTCGGCGTTGCGCGGTCCCGATTCTTCTCCTGCCGCGGCTGCCGAGTTCACCGCGGACCCCGGTGCCTCGGAGATCTCCGGGGTGCCCAAGATCCCCGAGGTTGGCTAGCGTCACCAGCGACCAGCCATCAGGCCGGGTCCTCTGCCGGCTGCCCCGGGAGCGGAGACGGGCACTACCGCCGGCCGCGACGGAATCCGGGCAGCAGGGTCTGCACCAGTGCGTCCGTCTCGGCCTCGGCCCGCCCGCCGCGGCGCACCCCGCTGACACCGATAGTTCGGTACATCTCCGTTGCCACAGCCTGCAGAGTTCGGCGATCACCCCGCGCGGCGACCGTGCGCAGCAGGTCCCGCCAGAGCACTTCGGAGGTCGGCACAGCCCGTAGCCCGGTGCGGCAGGCCGCCATCGCCGTCATCGTGTCACCGAAGTCCAACGTCAGTTGGGCGAGGCGATGCGCCACGTCGACCACGCCCGCCCAGGTGCTTCGGGCGATTGGCCCGGTGGTCGCCCAGCGGTACCGCCCGGCAGGCAGATCCGTCCACAGGGGGCCGCTGACCATCCGCAGGGCCGTCGTCAGATCCGCCTCGGCGTCGCTGCCCGGCAGACCGGCCCGGTGGGTGTAGGCCACGAAGAGTTCCCAGTCGCAGCGCACATCCGGACTCAGCCACCATCGGCCATCCGGGCCGATCATGATTCGAGGCGAGCCGTTGGCATCGGTCCCCAGCCACTGGCGCGCTTCGGCCAGCGCGGCGTCGGCGATCTCCTCTGTGGTGTCGGATGGCCAGATCTCCTCGGCGAGAAGCCGACTGTCTACGCCTTCCCGGTGCAGCGCGAGGTAGACGATGACCTCGGTCAACAGGTCGATGCGCTCGGCGGGTGGCCGCCCGGGACCCTCGACGGTGGGCAGCCCGAGAATCCGGACCTGCGCCTCGGCGGGCGCGGTGGGATCGGCGGGCGGCGTGGTCTCGAGCGGCACACGCTGTGGCGCCGCCCCGGACGTCGCCACCGGGGGCCGTGAAACGCCGACATCCGGGACGGTGGTATCTCCGTCGGCGTAGCGCGCCCGAGCAGCCTGCGGCGGTGCATGGTGCGCGTCCGCCGGTCCCGCCAGCCGTTCGTTCGGAGGCGGGACCGGCGGCCGGGGCGGGATCGCGGTCCGGTACTCGGTGGTTGGCGGCGGGGGGGCAGGGGGTCCAGGTGGTGCCTCCGTCCCGGGCTGGATCGATTCGGCCGGGACGCGGCCCTGCCGGTTCGCTCGCATCCGGGGCGTCTCGAAGTAGATCGCGGATGGTACCCGTGGGATATCCGTCGGGTGGATGAGCGGTCGTCCCGGATGGGCCAGCAGACCGGTGGCCTCGGCGGCCTCGGGGGCGTCGCCGGTGTCCGCGGTGGTTGGCAGGACGGGACCGGCCGATGCGGTCCTTCGCGGAGGGCCGGAAGGCCTGGGCGTGGGTGTGGGCGGCGGGGGTTCGGTGGGGAGCCGGCGGCCGTTCGAGGGCGGTCGCGTCGGATCGTCGTCAGAGGAGGAGGAGATAGTGGGTGGGAATCCGGTGCCGGACAGGACCGCGGCGCGACCCTGCGTGTCCTGCGGTCTCGCTCCGCGTGGCTCCGGTGGCGCAGAGCCGGGGCTGGGGAGTGGGCCTGCCGGCGTGGGGACGGCCGAGAGCGGCTGGGGGGACGCAGGCCGGGTGAGGGCTGAGAGTTTCGGCGTCCAGGGCACCGCCCCGGGCACGGAGCCGCGTTGTGAGGGTGGCCTTGTCGGCTCGTCAGGCCGGGTGGTTGCCGGCCCGGTCGCGGTGGGTCCGGCGGAGATCGGTCCGGCGGGCGGCTGTGATGCGGGGGGTGGTGGGGTGCCCTCGTCGGGCAGGCCCTCGTCCGGCAGGCCGTCGTCCGGCGGGCTGCCCGAGGCCCGGTCGGGAGATCCCGCCGCATCGGCCCGCTGGAACAGCGCGGTGATCGAGGTGTACTCGGTCATGCTCAGAGCCTGCGCCCGTACCTGGACGCCGAGAACGCCGAGGGACACGCGGCGGTCCGACCCGACCGTGAAGCGCCAGCGGGCGGCCGGGGTGTCGCCGACGGCGAGGACTCCCACGGCGTCGTCCCGCCCGTTCGCCATCCTGGTCAACCGGGCGATGTCGGCGGCTGCGGGAGGGGCCGCGAGAATGAGCAGATCGGGTGCCAGCGCCCGTGGATTGCCGGTGACCCGATCGCGGCCGCCCGCGGTGACGGTCGGCGGGTCTGCCGGTGCCGGATCGGTGCCGGTGCGACCGACGTCGTCCTCCGGTCCGGCGAGTTCGTCGAGGACGGCGCTCAGGTCGTCTGCTGTCCAGACCCGTGCGGGTGCGATCGTCGTCAGGTCGGCTCCGGTGTCGGCCGGAAAACCCACCAGACAGACCCGCAGATCATCCGACCACACGTTGGTTCCCAGCTCGATCGCCACGGCGATCGCGACCTCCGCCGCGATGTCCAGGTCGCCGATCAGGCTGATGATGCCCGGAGCGCCTTCCAGGTCGACGAGAATGCGTGACCCGGCGTCGTCCCGGCCGAAGGTGACGAGGGCCGGGAACGGAGCCGGCACGCCGGCCGTCATCTGGGCGATCATCTGGGCCGGCTGGTCACCGGGCAGACCGGGCATCCGCTCGATCCGCCATGACCCGGGCGCCTCGCCCACGGTCCATGGGAGCGGTGGAGGCTCCTCCTCCGCGGGTGCCATGTGCAGGATCAGCAGGTCGTCGGTGAGGATCGCCGCGTACACCGGGGGAAGCAGACGTCCCAGATCGGTCAGGCCGGCAGACAGAACGCGCAGTGAGCGGTCGACAAATCGGGCGGCATCCGTGTCGGCGTCTAGGCTTGTCTTC